>BNTQ01000069.1 GCA_025996715.1 Bacteroidia bacterium
CGGCAACCTTGCAGGAGGCTAACAAAAATCTTACCGAAAAAATTGCACAATCGCCTTGCGTTTTGCTGTCGCCTTTGAGGGCTTTGGTAAGGTTGGCGGTTTCGGTTTGCATCTTTGAGTTGAGTTCCACAAGGCTTTTGATTTCCTGACGGAGAGTGGCTTTTTCGCGAGTTTCGTTGTTGTAGGTGTCCTCCACTTTCTTTTCAAAAAGTTGTATCCGCTCTTTGAGCGGATTGAGGATGCCCGCCAATTTTTCTTCATTCACGCTCACAAATTTTTTACTTTTTTCGTCCAAAATTTTGTTGGCAAGGTTCTCAAATTCTGTCTGCAACTGCTTTTGCACGCGCTGCAAATCCTCTTGCGATTGTGCAATTTTTTCGGTAAGATTTTTGTTAGCCTCCTGCAAGGTTGCCGCTTCGGCTATTTTGGTTTGCAGCAATGCCGCCGTGCCATCGTGCTCGGTTTTGAGTTCATTGTACCGCTCGCGCTCAATGTAGTTTTGCGACAACGCACTGGGTGCAATGCTCCCAGCCGCCCTTTGCCGCCCCAATAGCCAACCCACAGCCACGCCCGCAACAATGCCAATCAAAAGAAAAAGAATAGTCATACGATTTCAAGTGTAATTAGAAATGAGTGCAAATGTAAGAATTTTTTGGCAAACATAAGAAAAAAATCATACCTTTGTCTATTCACAATAAAAAATCAAAGAATTATGTACAAAGACATTCAAACATTTCTGCAAAAAGAATTAGCCGAAATTGAGTCGGCGGGCTTGTACAAAAATGAGCGGGTAATTACTTCGGCGCAGAGTGCGGAGATTATTGTGGGCGGCAAAAAAGTGCTGAATTTTTGTGCCAACAACTATTTAGGATTGTCCAATCATCCTCAATTGGTGGCGGCGGCTAAGGCTGCGCTCGACACGCACGGCTACGGGGTTTCGTCGGTGCGCTTCATTTGCGGCACGCAGGATTTGCACAAACAATTGGAAGCCGCCACTGCCAAATTTTTTGGCACCGAAGATGCCATCCTCTATGCCGCCTGCTTTGATGCCAACGGAGGCGTGTTTGAACCCTTGCTTGGCGAAGAAGACGCCATCATTTCCGATGCGCTCAATCATGCTTCTATCATTGACGGCGTCAGGCTGTGCAAGGCGCAGCGTTATCGTTATGCCAACGCCGATATGAACGACTTGGAGGAGCAACTCAAAAAGGCGCAGGCGCAGCGTTTTCGGCTGATTGTTACCGACGGCGTGTTTTCGATGGACGGCAATGTGGCACCCTTGGACAAGATATACCAATTGGCAGAGCAGTACAACGCAATGATTATGGTGGACGAGTCGCACTCGGCAGGCGTGGTGGGGCAAACCGGACGCGGCGTTACCGAATTGCACTCGTTGCGCGGAAAAATTGAAATCATCACCGGCACTTTTGGAAAATCTTTTGGAGGAGCCGTTGGAGGATTTACCACCGGCAAAAAAGAAATCATTGACTTGCTGCGCCAGCGTTCGCGTCCGTATTTATTTTCCAACTCAATCCCGCCAATGGTTGCTGCTGCGGGCATCCGGATGTTTCAAATGATGGACAGCACCAACGAATTGCAGGACAAATTGCACGCAAACACCGCCTATTTTATCCAAAAAATGAAAGATGCCGGATTTGACATCAAACCTACCCAATCTGCCATTTGCGCAGTGATGCTCTACGATGCCAAACTGTCGCAGGATATGGCGGCGCAATTGCAGCAAGAGGGCATTTATGTTACCGGCTTTTATTATCCGGTGGTGCCCAAAGGGCAGGCGCGCATTCGCGTACAAATATCGGCTGCGCACACGCAGGAGCATCTCAACAAATGTATCGCGGCTTTTACAAAAGTGGCAAAGGCATTAAACGTAATAAAATAATTTCGTATGAAAGCATTAGTGAAAAAAAACGCCGAAAAGGGCATTTGGATGGAAGATGTACCTGTGCCCAGCATTGGCGTTAATGATGTGTTGATAGAAATTCATAAAACCGCCATTTGCGGCACCGACCTGCACATTTACGAATGGAACGAGTGGGCGCAAAACACCATCAAAACGCCTATGACCATTGGGCACGAGTACTACGGCAAGGTGGTGGACAAAGGCAGCGGCGTGGAGCACGTCAAGATGGGCGACCGCGTAACCGGCGAAGGGCACATTGCCTGCGGGCATTGCCGCAACTGCCGTAGAGGCAACTTGCACGTGTGCGAAAACAACATCGGCATCGGTGTCAATCGCGACGGTGCTTTTGCAGAATATCTGTCCATCCCCGCCTCCAACTTGGTGCGCTTAGACCACCGCATTCCCGACGAAATTGCCGCCATTATGGACCCTTTTGGCAATGCAACGCACACCGCCCTGTCGTTTCCAATGATTGGCGAAGATGTGCTGATAACAGGCGCGGGGCTTATTGGCACAATGGCAACGGCTATCTGCCGTTTTGCAGGAGCGCGCAACATCGTAGTAACCGACCTGAGCGATTATAGGCTCAACATTGCCAAAAAAATGGGTGCCACGCAAACCGTCAATCCGAGCAAGGGCGAAACCATTGAGCAGGTTGTAAAAAAACTGAATATGCACGGATTTGACATCGGTTTGGAAATGTCCGGCTCGCCGGCGGCTTTTGAGAGTATGATAGAAAATATGTACAATGGTTCAAAAATTGCGCTCTTGGGCATCTTGCCCAATTCTACCACCGTGCAATGGAGCAAAATTATTTTTAAGGCACTCACCCTCAAAGGGATATACGGTCGCGAAATGTGGGAAACTTGGTACAAAATGGAGCAGATGATTATTTCGGGCATTGACCTAACGCCCGTCATCACTCACCGTTTTGCCATCGACGATTTTCAAAAAGGATTTGACGTGATGGAAAGCGGACAATGCGGAAAGGTCATTTTGAATTGGAAATAGCCTGATAAACAATAAAAAAAATTTCGTATGAAACTGTGGAACAAGGGCTTTGATATTGACAAACAAGTCGAAAAATTTACCATTGGCAAAGACAGCGAGTTGGATATGCAACTTGCCGAGTATGATGTGCAGGGCAGTGCGGCACACGTGCAAATGTTGTGCAGCATAGGCATTCTTACCGGTGATGAAGAAAAAATACTGCTGGCAGGGCTGGCAGATATTGCGCAAGAAATTCGCGATGGCAAATTCGTTATTGAGGCAGGCACCGAAGATGTACACTCGCAAGTAGAGACATTGCTCACGCAACGTTTGGGCGATGTGGGCAAAAAAATCCACACCGGCCGCTCGCGCAACGACCAAGTGCTGGTGGACATCAAACTCTTTGTCCGCGCCAAAATCAAAGAAATTGCCGCGCAAACGCAAACGCTTTTTGATACCTTTATTGCGCTGAGCCAAGAGCACAAAAACGTGCTGCTGCCGGGCTATACGCATCTTCAAATGGCAATGCCTTCGTCGTTTGGCTTGTGGTTTGCTGCCTACGCCGAAACCCTTGTGGACGATGTGCAGATATTAGCAGCAGCCTACAAAGTAGCCAATCAAAACCCGCTGGGGTCGGGTGCAGGCTATGGCAGTTCGTTCCCGCTCAATCGCGCCGAAACCACGCGCCTGCTGGGTTTTGAAACAATGCACTACAATGTGGCGGCAGCACAAATGAGTCGCGGCAAAACAGAACGCGCCTTTGCTTTTGGCATTGCCGGCATCGCTGCAACCCTTGCCCGCTTTGCTATGGACGTATGTTTGTACAACAGTCAAAACTTTGGTTTTATCACGCTGCCCGATGCGTTCACAACCGGCTCAAGCATTATGCCGCACAAAAAAAATCCCGATGTGATGGAACTTGTGCGCGGCAAATGCAATCGCTTGCAATCGCTACCCAACGAAATTGCATTGCTCTGCACCAACCTGCCAAGCGGCTACCATCGCGAGTTTCAGTTGCTCAAGGAAATACTTTTTCCTGCCATCACCGAGTTGAGCAACTGTTTGCAAATGACCACTTTTGTGTTGCAACACATCAACATCCAACACAATATACTCAGCGACGAGCGCTACAATTGTTTGTTCACAGTAGAAAGCGTGAATGCGCTGGTGCAAGATGGCGTGCCCTTTCGCGAAGCCTATCGCCAAGTGGGAGCGCAGGTGCAGCAAGGCACCTATCAACCTCTCAAGGCATTGCATCACACCCACGAAGGCAGCATAGGCAACCTTTGCAATGCCGCAATTGCAGGCAAAATGCAGCACGTGATGGATACCATAATCAATTAAAATGTCCTCCTCTTCAATCATAAAAACAGCCATAAAATCGGGCTTTCGCAGCGCGCTCAAAACGGCGTGGTGGATGATAAGACTCACGGTGGCTATCTCGCTGGGAGTGATGCTGTTGCAGTATTTTGGGGTCATCGATGTGGCGGCGGGCTGGCTCGCGCCTTTGTTTGTGCACTTTGGGCTATCGGGCGAAGGCGCATTGGTGTTCATTACCGGCGCCTTGGTCAATCATTATGCCGCCATTGCCATCATCCAAACCATTGGCTTTGATGCCCGCTCCATCACGATTTTGGCACTGATGTGTTTGTGCGCCCACAACTTGATTATCGAAACCACCATACAACGCAAAACCGGCTCGTCGGTGGTGCAAATGTTGCTCATACGACTGTCGTTGGCTATTGTTTCGGCACTCATTCTCAATGCCGTTTTGCCGCCCACGCCTCCCAATTTGGTAGTGGCAGCCTCGCATAGCGCACAGGCCGATTTTTTGACCACGCTCACCCATTGGGCAATCGGCACGGCGCGATTGATGTTGATGATGTTTGCCATTATTGTGGGACTAACAATTTTGCAGCGCGTGTTGGCAGACTTGGGCGTTATTCGCAAACTGTCAAATGCTTTGCGACCGCTGATGCGTTTTTTGGGCTTGCCGCCCAAAACTTCTTTTTTGTGGATAGTGTCGCAAACCTTAGGATTGGCCTATGGTGCGGCAGTGATGTTGGAAGAAAAAGAGCAGGGCAAAGTGAGCAAAAAAGAACTCGATTTGCTCAACCACCACGTTGCCGTATCGCACAGCAACATTGAGGATGTGATGCTCTACTTTGCCATAGGCGCCTCGCTGTTGTGGATGTTGGGTTTGCGCATAGTTTTTGCCATAGCCTTGGTGTGGGGCAGGCGGTTCATCGACAAAATAACATTTCGCAATAAAATGAATGTGATAATTCATTGATATTCAACGTTTTACATTAAAAATAACGCTCAAAACACCATTGTTTTGTTTTTTTGCAAAACTATTCGTACCTTTGCCCACTTGCCTCTATATTTGGGCAAGTTGAGGTCAGCGATGAGCAATACCATTGCGATTGGTTGATAATGTGTTGGATTATTGAATTATACAAAAGTGGCTTGCATTATTGAATTGAGCAATTTGGTGTCCGGTGCGGACATTCGCTTGCAGTTGAACGATGATTTTTTTGCACAATTTGAAGGCTCAGAAGTGTTGGGAGGGCAAGTGGCAGTGGCCATCAGCCCGCGTGCAGTGGGCAAAGCGTGGAGTTTGCAAGTGCACTTGAAAGGTCAAGTAAAATTGCTTTGCGACCGCTGTTTAGATGAGTTTTTGTTGCCCATAGATGAGGACGAAGAAGTGCGGCTTTGCCCTGCACAAAATGCCGATGGGCAGCAAGACGCAGGCGACGAGCAGTTATTTTTTACAGCACAAGATACGGTAGTGGATTTGTCGCAGTACTTGTACGAAAGTGTTTGTTTGAGTTTGCCCATGCAGCGTTTTCACGCCCGCGAAAGCGATTGCAATCCGCAAATGTTACAAAAATTAAAAACATTAATTGTTAATTTAAAATAGAAAAAAAGTTATGGCACATCCCAAATCGCGACTATCCAAACAACGGCGCGACAAGCGCAGAACGCACTACAAGGCAGAGGTTCCCACTTTGGCCACTTGTTCCAACTGTGGAGCCACTGTGGAGTACCACACCATTTGCCCCGAATGCGGTTTCTATCGCGGCAAGCAAGTGATGGAAAAACAAAAAGTGGCATAGCCCCACTGCTGTAAATTAAAATGTTAAACCAATTATTTTCGTATGAAAATTGGCATTGATGTAATGGGCGGCGACCACGCTCCTGAGGTGGTGGTGCAAGGCGTTGTAAAAGCCTTTCCGCTTTTGGCAAAAGACAGCCGTATGGTGCTCTTTGGCGACAAAGAGCAAGTGCTGTCGCTGTTTGGGCACGAAAATTTTGATGCCTCGCAGGTGGACATTGTGCCCACCACGCAGGTGATTGAAATGGGCGAACATCCGGCAAAAGCCTTTCAGCAAAAACAAGATTCGAGCATCACGGTGGGCTTCAAAGCATTAGGCTCCGGTGCCATAGATTCCTTTGCCAGCGCAGGCAGCACGGGGGCTATGTTGGTGGGCACAATGTACACCGTAAAAACCATTGAGGGAATTTCGCGCCCCTGCATCCCCACCTTTGTGCCGCAATACAACGGCGGCACCACGCTGCTGGTGGACGCCGGATTGAATGCCGACTGCAAACCCGAAATGCTGTATCAATTTGCTGTGCTCGGCTCGGTGTTTGTCAAAGGGATATTGGGCATCGAAAAGCCCCGCGTAGCCTTGCTGAGCAACGGCTCCGAAAATGAAAAAGGCAACGTGCTCACCTTGGCAGCACACGCCCTATTAAAAGCCGCTACCAACATCCATTTTATTGGCAACGTAGAGAGCAACAAACTTTATTTTGGCGCTGCCGACGTGATTGTTTGCGATGGTTTTGTGGGCAACATTGTGCTCAAACAAGCAGAAGCCACCTATGCCCTCTCTCGCAAAATGGGTATCAACAACGAATTTTTTGCTCAATTCAACGACGAGATATACGGCGGAATGCCCTTGCTGGGAGCCAGTTCCACAGTCATCATTGCACACGGACATTCGTCGCCCGAAGCCATTAAAAATATGATTTTGCAAACTGAAAAATTGGTGCAGGCAAAAATCATAGAAAAAGTGCGGCAAGCACTTGCATAAATTGCAAAAAGGCGATAACTAATGCACCATTAGTTATCGTCTTAGTCATAAAAAATCAATGCGGTCATTAAAATTATATTGTCTATGAGTCAGATACGAGCAGCGATTACAGGTGTGGGAGGTTATTTGCCCGAATATATTTTGACTAACGAAGAAATTAGCAAAATGGTGGATACCACCGACGAGTGGATTATGTCGCACATTGGCGTCAAAGAGCGCCATATATTGAAAGATCCCGAAAAAGCCACTTCCGATATGGCGGTGGAAGCCGTCAAAAACCTTTTTGCCAAAACCAACACCCGCCCCGATGAGGTGGATATGTTGCTGTGGTGCGGCGTTACACCCGATATGGCTTTTCCTTCAACGGCCAACATCATCAGCGACAAAGTGGGCGTAACCAACGCTTTTGGATATGATATTAACGCAGGCTGTTCCAGTTTTTTGTATGCTTTGGTAACTGCCTCCAAGTTTGTAGAATCAGGCTCGCACAAAAAAGTAGTGGTGGTGGGCGCCGACAAAATGTCCACCATTGTCGATTATACCGACCGCAGCACTTGCCCCATCTTTGGCGACGGCGCGGGCGCAGTGCTATTGGAGCCAAGCACCAACCAAACCGGCATCATCGATTCGATGATGAAAGTGGACGGCGCGGGGCGCAAACACTTGTTTCAGGCAGCAGGCGGCTCGCTGTTGCCGCCCTCTTTCAATACGATTCTCAAAAAGCAACATTATATTTATCAAGAGGGGCAGCCGGTGTTCAAAGCCGCTGTTTCAAAAATGAGCGACACCACTGTGGCAATGATGCAAAAGCACAATTTGACCGCCGAAAATCTCGCGTGGTTTGTGCCGCATCAAGCCAATATGCGCATCATCGAAGCCTGCGCTCGCCGTATGAACTTTCCTGTCGAAAAAACAATGGTCAACATTCGCCGCTACGGCAACACCACTGCGGCAACCTTGCCGCTATGTTTGTGGGATTACGAAAAGCAACTGCGCCCAGGCGACAACCTCCTACTCGCCACATTTGGCGCAGGTTTCACCTGGGGAGCAGTGTATCTCCAATGGGCCTACAATGGCGAAAAAATAGGACATGATTTGCCCAACACTTGAATAGTTGAGAGTTGAGAATGGAGAGTTGAGAATGAACAACCCGTAGGGTTGAATGTGAATAACCGTAGGTGATAACCTACGGAAAAGATAAACCTGAAACATGAAACTAATCTTCATGGGCACGCCGATGTTTGCGGCGCATCAGTTGCAAGCCTTGGTGGATGCGGGCTACGAGGTGGTAGCGGTGGTTACTACTCCTGACAAGCCTGCAGGGCGTGGTTGGCAAATGCAAACCTCGGCGGTCAAAGAGCGCGCGCTGGCATTGGGTTTGCCCTTGCTGCAGCCTGTGCATTTGCATGATGAAAATTTTCTCAACAACCTCCGTTCTTACAATGCCGATATTTTTGTGGTAGTGGCGTTTCGTATGTTGCCGCAAGCGGTGTGGCAAATGCCGCCGCGGGGCACTTTCAATTTACACGCATCGCTGTTGCCGCAATATCGCGGGGCGGCGCCCATTCAGTGGGCTATTATCAATGGCGAAACCCAAACCGGTCTTACCACTTTTCTTATCGACCCAACGATGGACACCGGCAACATTCTGCTGCAACAAACCGTGAGCCTGCTGCCCACCGACGATGCAGAGATTTTGCACGATAAATTGATGTTGTTGGCAGGCGACGTAATTATGCGCACCATCAACGGATTGGCAGACCAGTCCTTAGTTGCGCAAGTGCAGCCTCAGGTGAAAGAGATAAAAACCGCACCCAAATTGACCAAAAGCAACACTTGCATCAACCCGCATTGCAGCGTGGCAGAGGCGGCCAATTTTGTGCGCGGGCTAAGTCCCCATCCGGCGGCGTGGATGCAGGTGCGCTTGGGCAACGAGTTGCCGCAAGTGCTCAAAGTGTATGCCGCGCAAGCAGAAGCAGGCAGCAGCGAATTGCCCGCAGGCACCATTGTGCAAGACAGCACCACCCTAAGACTGCGCTGTGCCGACGGTTTTCTAAACATCCTATCCTTACAATTACAAGGCAAAAAACGAATGAACACCCCCGATTTTTTGCGGGGTCTGAGAGCGGAAATTACCCATTATCAACAATCCCAATAGTAAATTAAAATTTACAATTTGCATTTTTTTGATGGCAGATATTGTGAAAATATACTACTTTTGTAGGATAAATTAAACTAAAAATCTTAAATCTTAAATTTGAAACCATGCACATCGCAATTGCAGGCAACATAGGCAGCGGAAAAACCACTCTCACCCAACTGCTTGCCCAACACTACAAGTGGCAACCGCTCTACGAGGACACTGCCGACAATCCCTACTTGTCCGATTTCTACAACGATATGTCGCGTTGGTCGTTTCATTTGCAAATGTATTTTTTGGGCAAACGCTTCAAGCAAATTGTCGAAATTCGGCAACTGCCGCAAACCATAGTGCAAGACCGCACCGTGTTTGAGGATGCGCAGATTTTTGCCGCCAACCTGCACGATATGGGACTGCTGTCGCCCAACGATTTTGCCACCTATATGTCGCTCTACAATTTGCTCAACAGCCTTGTAACACCGCCGCATTTGCTCATCTACCTGCGTATGCCCGTGCCTGCACTCGTGGAGCAAATCTACAAGCGCGGTCGCGAATACGAAGCCAGCATCCGCATCGACTATTTGAAAAACCTCAACGAAAAATATGAACTATGGATAAGCAACTACAAGCACCGCAAACTAATTATAGATATGGCAAAAATAAATTTTGTGGACAACCCGCAACATCTAAGCACAATAACCAAACTCATAGACACCGAATTAAAGACTTTGCGTTGAACAAAAAAATGTTTACCTTTGCGACAATAATTGAGAATTGAGAATGGAGAATTGAAAATTGAGAATGGACAATGGATAATGGACAATGGACAATGAAATACGACTGCTGCCAACCCGAAGGGTTGAATGTGAAACTTGAAACCTGAAACTTGAAACTTTGAAACTCTTAAAAAAATGAAACCACTATTTTCCGAATTTCCAAAAGTATCCACCGAAGCCTGGGAGGCGGTGATAAATGCTGACCTCAAAGGTGCCGACTACGACAAAAAGTTGGTGTGGAAACCTGCGCCCGGTGTTGCTGTGCGCCCCTACTATCGTGCCGACGACTTGGCTGCTTTGCCGCACACCAAAGCCGACGTGGGCGAATTTCCCTACGTGCGCGGCACAGGCAACCATCCGTGGAAAGTGCAGCAGTCGTATTGCGCCTGCAAGGACATTGCTGCTGCCAATGCCAAAGCCCTTGATGGGCTAATGAAAGGCGTGGAGGCTGTGGGTTTTTGCTTGTCGCACAACATCACCCAAAGTGAGTTGGCACAATTGCTCAAGGGCATTTATGTGGATGCCGTTGAACTCAATTTTACACCTTGCAGCGGCAAAGGCAGCGGCATCCAACTGACGCAAACTATTGTTTCGTATCTCAAAAAATCGGGCGTTGACCTCAACAAAGTACACATTTCGTTGGCTGCCGATTTATTGAAAAACCTTACTCTCACCGGCAATTTCAAACCCGAATGCTTTGACCAACTCAAAGAAGCCGTAACCATAGCCAAGGATGTGCAACACTTTCGCAACATCGGCGTGTCGGGCAGCGCCTTGCACAATGCGGGGGCTACTGCTGTGCAGGAGTTGGCATTGGCGCTCAGCATGGGCAACGAATACCTTGCGCAACTTACCGACAGAGGTCTCACCGTGGACGAAATTGCACCGCGCATCAGATTTACATTTTCGGTGGGCGCAAGTTATTTTTTGGAAATTGCCAAAATCCGCGCCGCGCGTATGCTGTGGGCAAACATAGTGCAGGCTTACGCTCCCAAAAACGACTGCGCAGCCAAAATGCACGTGCACGCCGCTACTTCGGCGTGGAACCAAACCGCCTACGATGCCTATGTGAATATGTTGCGGGGCACCACCGAGGCAATGAGTGCCGCCATTGCAGGCGTGGACTCGTTGGAGGTGCTGCGTTTTGACAAAGCGTTCAAAAGCCCCAACGAATTTTCGGAACGCATTGCCCGCAATGCACAAATTATTCTCAAAGAAGAATCGCATTTTGACCAAGTAACCGACCCTGCCGCAGGCTCGTACTACATCGAATCGCTCACGCAGAGCCTCGCACAAGAGGCGTGGAATTTGTTCAAACAGGTCGAAGACAAAGGCGGCTATGTGGCTGCTTTTGGGGCAGGATTTGTTCAAGAGCAAGTGAATGACGCGGCAAGCAAACGCAATGCAGCCCTTGCTTCGCGGCGCGAAACACTGTTGGGCAACAACCAATATCCTAATTTTACAGAGGCTTTGGGTGCCGAGGCAGCGCAACATCTTGCGCAGTCGTCGGGCGGCTGCGGCTGCGGCGGTGATTGCGGCTGCGACTGCGCTTGCGAGTGCGAACACGATGGCGGCTGTGATGCAGATGCCCACCTTATTGCCGCACCGCTCACGCCCTATCGTGGTGCGCAAGCCTTTGAGGCACTGCGCTTGAAAACCGAAGCCGCCCCAACCACTCCGCAAGCCTTTATGCTCACCTTTGGCAACTTAGCGATGTGCCGCGCGCGGGCGCAATTTGCCTGCAACTTTTTTGCGGTAGCAGGTTTCAAGGTAGCAGACAACAACCAATTTGCATCCGTCCAAGAAGGCGTCAAAGCCGCGCTGGCAGCGGGTGCCCAAATTGTAGTAGCCTGCTCATCAGACGAAGAATACGCCGACGCCGTACCGCAAATTGCAAGCCTGTTAGCCGGCAAAGCCATAGTAGTAGTAGCAGGCGAGCCCGAATGCAAAGCCGACCTACAAACCAAAGGCATCACCCACTTCATCAGCATCAAAAGCAACATCTTAGAAACTTTGAAAGGCTATCAAAAAGAGTTGGGAATAGATAAATGATAATTTACCTTTGTTGCTTGTTAAAATTATTTAACGCTCTACGGCTCTTATTTGAAATTTATTGAGGGGTGTGGGGGGAGTATTTGTGAAGTGTCCCGAAGGGACAAAATTTTCATAACCGCAGGTAAGCGTAGCGCAGCCTGCGGACAAAGAACGCGCAAGGTAGCCTCTGCCTGAAAGGCAGGATTTTCATAACCATAGGGATGAAAGGTAGTTTCTCAAAGATTAAAATCCTGCCTTTCAGGCAGTTGCTTGTTCGCTGTTTTGTCCGCAGGTCGCTGACCTGCGGTTATGAAAATCAAGCCCTTACGGGCTAAGCGTGGGCAGAGGCTTGAAACTTGAAACTTGAAACTTGAATGGGGCAAAGAACACAAAACCACCTCTGCCTGAAAGGCAGGATTTCCATAACCGCAGGTAAGCGTAGCGCAGCCTGCGGACAAAATGAGCACAACTGACCTCTGCCTGAAAGGCAGAATTTTCATAACCGCAGGTAAGCGTAGCGCAGCCTGCGGACAAAGAACGCGCAAGACAACATCTGCCCGAAAGGCAGGATTTTAAAAACAAACTTGCTTATATGAGTTATACAAAATTGCTATATCATGTTGTTTTTCGTACAAAATACGGAAAAACTACAATTCCTGAAGCACACGAAAAAGAATTGTACGCATATATTATGGGTGTTATCAAAAATAAAAAGTCAAAACTTTACCGCATCGGCGGCACCGAAAATCATATACATTTATTGTTTGATATACATCCGACCATAGCCTTGTCTGACTTTGTAAAGGAACTCAAAGAGTACTCCAGCAAATGGTTGAAGCAAAATTTGAATTTTCCTAATTTTGAAGGTTGGGCTGTAAGTTTTGCAGGATTTTCATACAATTTAAATGACAAACAAACAATTATCGACTATATCAAAAATCAGAAAGAGCACCATAAGACAGTGAGTTTTGAAGATGAATACAGGCAATTTTTGATGGATAATGGAATTGAAATAGATGAAAGGTATTTTCTCAAAGATTAAAATCCTGCCTTTCAGGCAGTCGCTTGTTCGCTGTTTTCTCCGCAGGTCATCGACCTGCGGTTATGAAAATCAAGCCCTTGCGGGCTAAGCGGAGGCAGGGGCTTGAAACCTGAAACCTGAAACCTGAAACTTGAAACCCAACCCTCACATCAACTTCTTAGCCCGAAAAATCAACAAAATAACAATCACGCTCAATGCCATCAATCCCAGCGAGAGGGGGTAGCCGTAGGCCCATGATAGTTCGGGCATGTTGGCAAAATTCATGCCGTAGATGCTGCCGATTAGGGTGGGGGGCATAAATATCAGTGTGGCAACGGTAAAGATTTTTATCACCTTGTTTTGCTCCAACGAGATGAGACCCATCACCGTGTTTTGCAAAAATTCCAATCGCTCAAACGTAAAGTCGGCGTGGCTTATCAGCGAGCCAATGTCGCGAATCATAATGTTCAATTTGGGGGTGGTGTCGCTGGGAAAGTGGTCGCTTTTGAGAAAGCCCGACACGATGCGCTGCTTGTCCATCACGCTCTGGCGCATAGTCATAGTGCTGTCCTGCAAGCGGTTGATGGCCAGCAGCACCTCTCTGTCCATGTGCATCCGCTCTTTGGCAGCAGAGTTTTGGTTGAGCACCGACACCTCTTTGGCAACGGCTTCCAACAAGTCGGCATCAATGTCGATGCGGCTTTCGAGAATCGACACAATGAGGTGAAAACTGGTAGGATAGAGTTTGCTGTTGATATACAACTTGCGGATGGTGTCGTTAAAAGCCCGCAGCCCAATGGGGCGCATCGAAATCAGTATGCCTTCGCACAGCACAAACGAAACTTGGTCAACGTGCAAACCCTCTTCTTGGGTGGGGCTAACAAAAGTAGCATTGGCATACAGTGCGTTCTCGTCTTCGTAGTAGCGCGAACTGCTTTCAATTTCTTCGGCACGTTGGCTGGTTTGCAGACTGATGTTGAGATAGCGTTCCACCTCGGTGCGCTCGGCTTCGTCGGGGGCAATCATATCAATCCACAGCACATCGTCGTAGCCCAAGTCTTCCAACTGGTGCAGGTCGGTGCCGCTCACCACTTTTTGGTGGTCGTCTTTGATGTAAAAATTGACCATGAATTACAACGATTTGCATTTTTTTAAAAACAATTGCACTGCTTTTTGCTTTGGGGCATCGTATCTATAATCTATATTTTGTGTCAAATAATGAGCAACGTCCACGCCCGCATACCGCTGCTCTTGCTCTCCAATCACCTCTCGAAGGTGCGCCGCACCGTAGCGCAAAGCCTCATCTATCACTGCGATACAACCTGTGTCCACGTGCTTTTGCGACAGCCACAAGGCAAACACAAAAGGCAATCCGGTGTGTGTGTGCCAGGCTTGGGCGAGGTCATAAACTTGCGCAAACCTATGGTGCGCCTCAAAAGCCTTGTCGCCAATGAGCACATAGCCCACTCCGGCGGCGGGCAAATACACATCGCCCCGCGAAGGTAAAAATTTAGGATGGATTTGCCAAAATTCTTTCGCCAAAATTTGCATCAACAGCACCGAAGTGCGCGAATGAATGTCCAAATAAATTGTGTGCAACCGCTCCAAAGGCTCGCCGGCAAACAAACATACCGTGTGCACGCGCCGCACCGCCCCGATGCAAAAATTAGTAACGACCCGATAATCATCCTGCCCCAAAAGGGCACCCACCGGCACCAAAGCAACATCAGCCGCGCCCGCAAAAAACGAAGCAGCACAATCGGCAGGCGTCTGCAACTTCAACCGCAAACCATCACCCACAGCCCGCTGCAAGCCATACAAAAACGGCGCAGCATTCAAATAATTGACAATGGATAATTGACAATTCATAATTTTTAAACTCGAAACTTTAAACCTTAAATCAACGATTATTAGTCATTTACAAAGATACAAATATCCATCAAAAAAAGAAAAATACCCTCAGAAAGGTAT
>BNTQ01000070.1 GCA_025996715.1 Bacteroidia bacterium
AACGGAGAGATATTGAAACAACGGTAATCAGTAATCAGTAATCAGCGACCAGTTACCAATTATTCATTGTTCATTGTTCATTGTAAATTGAATAGGATATGTACTGTACAAAAAAAATCACAGCACTTTTATTTGCATTGAGCATTTACGCAATGTCTGCAAATGCAGGTGTTTTGTATGATTTTGAAGACGGTAACAACAAACCTGCGGATTTTACATTTTCGCAAGGTAGCCGCTGGCGCATTACCACGCAGGGATTGGACGGGCAGTATGCGCTGTGCGACTCGTTGTTTGGTCAGGGCTCTGCGATTGCCGAAAGTTTTTCGTTTGCAGTACAACCATCGTTGCAGGCTGTTGCCGACACGTTTAGTTGCTTGTTCAAATTCAATTATTTGACATCGGCAGGCAACTCAACAACAGCGGTAAGCACCAATCGTTTTGCCATTTTTGTTGGCGCCAACGAAGGGGCATCGGATTCAACGGCAATGGTTTTTAGTTCTTCGCCGTTAGAGGCATTTGTGCTCACTTTTAGAGGCACCAGCGGTGATGATACTTTGCGTTTGTACAAAAAAAATAAAAATGCTGCACTTGCTGCAACGCCCATCATTTCTACCAAAACAACGGTGAATGGTAAATTATTAGCAGTGCGATTGGTGCGTTTGCCAGAGGGTGTTTTTCTTTTATCGGTGGGCGAAAACAGCGATTTTACAAATATGCAAACCTATACGAGTGCTGTGATTTTTTTTGTACAGTACATATCCTATTCAATTTACAATGAACAATGAACAATGAATAATTGGTAACTGGTCGCTGATTACTGATTACTGATTACCGTTGTTTCAATATCTCTCCGTTATCATTCACAATGGCGCGGCGGATTTTTTCGGGCAATTGCGGCTGCAAGGGTGCGGGAGCAATGCCTTCGGGCGTGCGCTCAAAACTGCCGCCTTTTTCTTTTTTGATGTTGCCGTCGATGTATTTTACGAGCAAATAATTATCCAATTCCTGCCAGCGTTTGAACAATTTGTCGGCACGGATAATAGAAAATTCGGTGAGCATTTTAGTTTGCAAATCTTGTTTTGCCGCTTTTTCCATTTCCATATTTTTCATTTGCACAAAAAGATTGTCCACAATTCTGTACGATTCTTCTTCAAAATCTTTTTGCACCTTCAAAATGTCGGCGCTCATTGCATCGTAGCGCGAGTAGGCAAAATTGGCTACACGGTTGAATAGCCAAAATGCCGATGTGGGCGAGTAGGTAAGCATATCGCCGTTGCCTTGCCTAAAACATTCCGGCACGTCTGTAGAACAGCCAAAAATGGGCGTGAGGCAAGAGGTGGCGGCATCGTCCATGCCAAACCACAATATGCCATACGGTGCGCGGCTCTCGGCAACAAACCAAAACCCTGTTTGCTGCGTGGCTGTGGCACGCTCGTGAATATATTTTACGCCGTCCAATTCCCATGTCAAAGGGCGCCAGCGGTAGGGAACACCATAAGCCCCCGCGCCAATGTCGGTGCGCATATCCATAGGTGTGCCCTCGTAGTGGTCGCGCATAGCGGCGGCAATGTCGCGCACGCCAAGTTTGCGATTGGGCTTGATGTACAGCGGCATGCGTTGGCTCAGGTTGCGCCCCATTGCATAATCCAAGTATTGCTGCATATCGTCATTCACGCTTTTGAAAAACGACCACACGCGGGCATCGCGAAAACGCGCGCCATCAAAATCAATGGGACTGTAGGTATCGGAGAATGAAAAATCTTTGTCGTTGCCTTTGAAATAGCCGCAAGCACGGGCAAATTCAATCACATCATCGGCATAAACCACTTCGGCTGTGGCAGGAAAATTCTTGTTCATTTGCGTGGCGGTGATAGATTTTTTGCCGTCGGCAAGCGCAAAAGTTTGTATGCGTGGTTGGTTGGCGTGAGCACTCACATAACCATCGGGAATGCGCACTGCCACCCACACTGCGCCGCGTGCAAAAGGTTTGCCCTTCGCATTTTTCACTTCGCGGCTGCCTTTGCCAATCATTTCAAAAATCCACGCCTCGTCGGGGTCGGCAATCGAAAACGATTCGCCTTCGGAACAATAACCGTGTTTTTCAATTAAATTAGTAATCACTTTTATGGCTTCGCGTGCGGTTTTTGAGCGTTGCAGGGCAATGTATATCAGACTTCCGTAGTCCAATTTCCCTGCGGTGTCGTGCAATTCCGCGCGTCCGCCGTAGGTGGTTTCGCCAATGGCAAGGGCGTGTTCGTTCATATTGCCCACCACGTTGTAGGTTACAGCGGGCTCCGGAATATCGCACAAATACTTGTGTGTGTCCCATTCATACACCTTGCGCACCGCGCCTTTGTCGTGCGCCGATGCGGCAAAATGGTACAACTCACCGTAGAGCGTGTGCGAATCGGCGGCATAAGAAATAATGCACGCGCCGGTTTCGGATGCGCCTTTGGTAACAATAAAATTGGTGCAAGCCCACACCTGCACTGCGCCCGAGAGGGCAAGCGAAAGAGAGAATAGTTTTTTCATAATTGAATTTTATTAAGTTAGAATAAAGTTATATTTCTTTCAATTTTTCTTCAATTTCTTCTATCGAAGGCAGCGAAGATTTCATATTTTCGGGCAACAAATGCGATAATTCGTATTCCGAAATGCCGATAGGTTGGCTGCTGCTTTCGAGCGAATATTGCGCCATCACATTGTCTTTGGTTTTGCAAATCAACAAACCCAATGTGGGGTTATCGTGCTCGCCGCGCAGTTGATGGTTGACTGCCGACACATAAACGCCCAACTGCCCTGTGAATGCGCCGTCAAACTCGCAGGCTTTCAACTCTATCACTACATAACAACGCAATTTCAAATGATAAAACAGCATATCCATAAACAGTTCCTTGCTACCCACTTGAACAGGCACTTGCCGCCCCACGTAAGCAAAACCGTTGCCAAGTTCCAAAAGCATCTTTGTAATGTTTTCCGACAAGGCGATTTCGAGTTCGCGCTCTTTGTACCCTTCGGTAAGCGTAAGAAAATCAAGATTGTAGGGGGCTTTCAATATCTCTTTTGCCAAGTCGCTTTGCGCATCGGGCAGCAGGCGGTCAAAGTTATTGAGGGCTTTGCCTTGTCGCCGATACAAATCCGTATCCAAAAAATTCATCAACACAGCCCTACTCCAACCATTTTCGATGGTTTTGCGAACATAAAATAGGGCTTCGGCAACGGTTTTGCATTTGGTAAAAAGTAGTACGTGGTGTCCCCATGGAATTTGAAAAATTGGATGGACTTTAAATTCGCCCCCAAGTTGGGGACGAATTTCTTCAACAACTTGTTGAAGAAATGTAACATCTTGATTTTCAGCGTTTTGTAATTCGCTAACAAGTTGTTGTCGAATTATGGTGTCTTGAATATAAAACTGATAAAACCTTTTACAATAGGTCAAATTTACAACCGAAAATCCCTTCATATCCGGAAATTCCGCCCTCAATTCTTGGCTCAATTGCTCAAAAAAGCCGCTTCCCCACGCAGCGTCCATTTGGCGCACGACAATATCGTGCCCCAAATCCCAGTAGAGGCGCAGCAATTCTTCATTGACTCGTATTGCTGCCTTAATTTGGCTTTGGCGAATGCGCGTTTTCAGCGACACAAGCCACTGTTTGAAATCGGTATTAGGTACGGTGTTACTCATCATCCAACGAATTAATGGATATTTTTGTACTGCAAAGATATACATTTTTTGCACGATTTTTTATTTTATGCAAAATTTATACCTTTGTGCTGTGCAGAGTGGCAATAGTGGTTTAATTGATAATCATAAATTACAATGTAATAACACAAAAAATTAGCACATAAAAAGCGTCAATACATAAGACACCGAAACTTAGGAATTTCCTGTCTGCGAAACTATATGATGCTCACGTCGTTGCGCGTGGGCTTACTTATTTTGCAGACAGGTATCCTAAGACCTCGGTGGTTGATAAGTGCCCGCGTTTTTTTGTTGCTCATAACAGACGTAATGGAACCAAAAACAACACATATAGGCAAAGCCATAAAGCAAAAAGTAGGCGAGCGCGGTATGCCCATAACCGAGTTTGCCAAAGCCATACATTGCACTCGCCATTACGTTTATGCCTCTATATTTCCTGCGCAGAACATTGACATAGAGCGCTTGTTGTTGATTTCTGAGGTGTTGCACTATGATTTTATTGCCGAATTTTACCAACAGCGTCCCTCAAAGAAAAAATACCTCGTACTCATAGAAGTCAGCGAACAACAACTTCAACAATTTTTGACTAATCCCGCCCTCAAATTTGTGAGCAAAGTGCAAGAATAAAGTAACATGTAGTGTAAGAATTATGTAACAAAAATGTTTGGTGGAAAATAAAAAGAGGTGCACCTTTGTTTTTTTAACATTTTATTATTTAATCATTATGGTACTTATTCAAAATGAAGTGCGAAATACACAATTTAATTTTGGTAATATAGCCTTGACCAATTATCGTGTTTCTGTGTCCAATGGAGATTTTCAAAGGCATATCCCATTGGAAAAAATTAGTTGTATTACGTTACTTTCCCAGCGATATTCACGGTGGTTGTTAGTTTTAGGGGTTGTTTTATTTGCCGTGGGCATCTATACGCTATCGGACTCGAGTGAAGAATTAGGAATGCTTTTGCTTCTCGTAGGACTTATACTAGTTTTATGTTTCGTGCTAATCAGAAGAAATACTATAAATATTCAATCTGATGGAGGTGATGCGATTGTTTATAGAGTAGGTGCCTCCAAAAAAGAGGACGTCGAAATAGCAGTAGCAAGATTTTTAGAAGCAAAGAATGCAAGAATAGAGCAGTTATACAGCCTAAATTCAACTAATAAATACAAAGGAATAGAACAAAATGGTATTCCTGCTGATGCAGGTTCATAACCCATATCAACAAGAAGTATTCAATAACATTAAGCATTAGTCGGCACTTGCGGTGCCGACTTTTTTGTGTAGTTGGTTGTTTGAAAAAAGTTTTTTAACTTTGCAAAAAAATAAACACTAACTTATGGAATTGCAGGTTATTCAAATTTTATGTTTCAATTAACAAACGAAGAATACTATACTTTGACATCACAAAATGTGATATCAAGTTGGGGCGGCACTCGCAAACAGAATTTGCAGAGCAAAAAAAGGCAGAAGAAAACAAACCACGAAGGAGAATAGGGTTTTAGGCACATCGTTCTCTTTATTTTTAATTTATGACAAAAAAAAACATTGCTATATTATACGGCGGCAACTCGCGCGAGGCAGAAATTTCTGCTAACAGTGCCCGTAATGTGCAAACGTGGATAGACCGCGAGCGCTACAATGCGTTTATGATAGAGATAAAAGACAGGTCGTGGCGTTGGACACAGGAGGGCGTGCCGTCGGTGGAGGTCAACAAAAATGATTTTAGCCTACATGTTGATGGGCAGCACGTGCGCTTGGATGTTGCCCTGATAATGATTCACGGCACACCGGGCGAAGATGGTTTGTTGCAGTCGTATTTGGATATGCTGCGCGTGCCCTACACCACTTGCTCTGCGTTTGTTTCGGCACTCACTTTTAATAAATTTGCTTGCAAAGCATTTCTTGCCCACACCACCTCTGTGGCAATGGCAAATGCAGTGCTGGTGCGCTCTGCCGACGATGTGGATGTGCCTTCCATTGTTGCAAAATTGGGTTTGCCGCTGTTTGTAAAACCCAATGCCGACGGCAGTAGTTTTGGCGTTTCAAAAGTGAAAACAGCAGAGGAATTATTGCCCGCCATCCAAAAAACATTAGCCGAAGGCAGCCGCGAAGTGATTGTGGAGGAGTTTATTGAAGGCATCGAAATTACCAATGGGGCAATGTTTTTGAACGGCGAACTCACGGTGCTGCCCATTACCGAAATTGTGAGCAAAAATGATTTTTTTGACTACAAAGCCAAGTATCAAGGGCATTCCAACGAAATTACCCCTGCTCGTTTGAGTGAAAAAATTACCCAAGCAGTGCAGCAGCAAACTGCCCAAATCTACCGCCAATTGGGCTGTGCAGGCATTGTGCGGGTGGATTATATTGTTTACAACAATCTGCCCTATTTTTTGGAAATCAACACTGTGCCTGGGATGAGCCGCGCCAGCATCATTCCGCAACAAGTGCAGAGCATGGGCGGCGATATGGTGCAAACCATTACAGCACTTGTAGAAACGGCACTTGCAACCCATCTCTAAATTTATATTGGATGATTTGTTGAGCGCGTGAGCCTTGCAAAAACGCTCAACGGCAGGCGTTTGCCAAAATTATCTTGCAATCCCAACTCGCCGCTTTGCACATCCACTTTGCCAAAAACCGTGCGCACAAGCGTATCGGCAGCCACCGCCGAAATGCCCAGTGCGTATAGATTGAGCACCATAAAAGACTGTGTGGGCAGTAGCAATTTTTGTACACTTTGCAGCAGGTCAAGGATGCCTTCGTTGAGCAGCCAGCGCTCGCCGTCGGGACCGCGTCCGTAGGCGGGCGGGTCAAGAATGATGCCGTTGTAGGTGGTGCCGCGGCGCAATTGTCGGTGCACAAATTTGAGCGCATCGTCCACCAACCAACGAATGCCGTCCTGCCCGCTCTGGTGCATATTGTCGTTTGCCCAGGTTACGGTTTGCTTGATGGAATCGAGGTGGGTAACATCGGCACCTGCGGCGTTGGCTGCCAATGAGGCGGCACCGGTGTAGGCAAACAAATTGAGCACCTTGGCACGCGGAATAGCAACACAAGTATCGTAAATAAAATCCCAATTGGGGGCTTGTTCCGGAAAAATTCCGGTGTGTTTAAATGAAGTAAGTGCCAATCGCAACTTTATCTGCAATCCGCCGTGGGCGTAGGTTACAAGCCATCGGTGGGGCATATTTTTTTTGACCGTCCACGTGCCTCGCTCATCGGGATGGCTTTGGCTGCCTTTGGAATGTGAAAAAACGGCATCGGCACGGCGTGCCCATTCCTGCTCGCTCAGCGAGGGTTCCCACACGGCTTTTGGCTCGGGGCGGCGAGTAACGTAGGCTCCAAAGCGCTCCAATTTTTCAAAATTGCCGCAATCTATCAGTTCGTAGTCGCCAAAATGTTGAGGGACGAGAAAATCCATTGTTGTACAATTATATAATTATCCAAAAAGCGAAGATGCGTTAGTAGTAGTTTCATTGTGGTAGCCTGTATCTGCGGGCAAATGGCTGCCCCAACTTGCTGCCACCGCCAACTGGTCGCAGCGCTCGTTTTCGGGATGTCCGTTGTGCCCTTTGAGCCACACAAATTTAACCTTGTGCTGACGATAAATTTGCAAAAATCGCTGCCACAAATCAGGATTTTTTTTACCCTTGAACGCCTTTTTTTCCCACCAAAATACCCATCCTTTTTCTACGGCATCCACCACATATTTTGAGTCCGAATAAACCGTAACTTGGCTCTGCGGCACCTTCAAGGTTTCCAATCCCACAATCACCGACAGCAATTCCATTCTGTTGTTGGTGGTGTGCGCGTAGCCTTGCGAAATTTCTTTGCGAAATGTTCCGCTTTTGAGCACCACGCCAAACCCGCCTGCGCCAGGGTTGCCGCGTGCCGCGCCATCAGTGTATAATTGAATTTCCATAAATAGTAAAAGAGACAAAAGTAATGGTTTTTTGTTAATTCTTTTTGAAGTGCAGAGAAAATTTTTGCGAAATTGTCCGTAGTACATTCATATCAATAGAAAAAACATTTGGCAACCGCCGTGTGCGGTGGTTGCGTTTTCCGTAGGCTGCGCTTCGCTTGCCTACGGTTATGCAAATTCAACCCTTCGGGTTGCGCGTTTAATTCTTAATTCTCAATTACTATTGATATGCAAGCCCTATTGGGCTAAATAGCACCTCAAAAAAAGCCTGTGCCTTTGGTGGCACGGGCTTTTTTTGTGGCAAAAACAGAAAATTTGCAACATTTTTAAATTATTTTGCCAAAAAAATTGCAACATTCAAAACATATTTCTACTTTTGTTGCCGAAGTCTTTGGACTTCAAACATATACAAAAGTGTGCCTTTTCGAGTTAAAATATCCAAAATCTTAACTAAAGAGCATAAAGGCACGCAACTCGTCTCTTGGCGGGTTGCGTGTTCTGCTATGCACAGGTTTTTGGATATACCTTACTCGAAGTGGGCTGCAACCCGCTTTTTTTTTTTAAAATAACCTATCTCTGTTGGTTGCAGGAGGTAAAAAATATCTTTTATTATGAAAAAAGTATTACTTTTAGTAGCAGGCCTTGTTATAGGCTACGGTGCGATTGCCCAAAAGCGAGCAACTACTGTGTCTGACTCTTGGGATGATGAGCAGATGGGTACCAAGCGTAAAGTTGCAGTGTATGTAACCGGCAGCGGCGATGCGGGGATGAACAAGGTATTGGGTACTAAATTAGTGTCCGAAATCACACGTAGTGGAAATTACCAAGCCATAGAACGTACATCCGATTTTTTGAAAGAATTGCAAAAAGAACAGAAGTACCAACTAAGCGGAAATGTGGACGACGACCAAATCTCTAAGTTGGGAAAACAATTTGGTGTAAGTTTAGTTTGTGTAGCAGATGTAACCGAAGTGATGGGGTCAAAATTTTTATCGTCGCGCTTGGTCAATGTTGAAACGGCAGCAGTTGTAGCAACATCTGATTATCTGGACGAGATGAAAACGCCTCAAGACCTCGTGAAAGCGGCAGAGAGTGTGGCATCACAACTGTTAAATATCTCAACACAACAAAAAATAACTACGGCTACTGAAAATACTGATAGCGAAAGTTATGCAACCCTACACATTTATAGTAAAGATATAAAGTCCGCCAAAATAATGTTAGATGGCAAACATATTACTACTTTAGGAAGTAAGGATAAAATAACTATTAAAGTTAACAAAGAAGGTAATAGTATTTTGGAAGCAGAGAGAATCTCGGTTATTTTTGTTATGATAAAAGATGGAAAGGCAGTATTTGAAGAGATAACTACTAAATTGTTGTTAAATATCAATATTGAATTTGGGAAAGAATACTATATTCGCATAGATAGCGGTGCATCTCTTATGAATGAAAAGAAAGGTAAAAAAGAATTTGACAAAAATTGACTAACGTGTAAAAGATATAATTATTAGCATTGCTTCTGCCAAGCCGAATTTTTTATTCGGCTTTTTTTGTTTGTGAAAAAAAATACTTGACAAGCCATTTTGATAAATTGAAAAAAAATCGTAATTTTGCGCATAATAATTTATTTATCATTATTAAAATGGCAAAAGAAGTAACACAACGCAGCGATGATTATTCTAAGTGGTACAACGATTTGGTAGTAAAGGCGGGGCTTGCCGAAACTTCTGCCGTGCGCGGATGTATGGTCATCAAACCTCATGGCTATGCTATTTGGGAAAAAATTCAAGCCGCGCTCGACAAAATGTTCAAGGACACAGGGCATCAAAACGCTTATTTTCCGCTGTTTATTCCAAAATCTTTTTTGAGCAAAGAGGCTGAGCACGTCGAAGGCTTTGCCAAAGAGTGTGCTGTGGTTACGCACCACCGCTTGATGAACGACCCCAACGGCAAAGGCGTGGTGGTTGACCCCGAAGCAAAATTGGAGGAGGAACTCATTGTGCGCCCCACCTCCGAAACCATTATTTGGAACACCTACAAGGGCTGGATACACTCCTACCGCGACCTGCCGCTGCTCATCAACCAATGGGCAAACGTGGTGCGTTGGGAAATGCGCACTCGCCTATTTTTGCGCACCGCAGAGTTTTTGTGGCAAGAGGGGCACACCGCCCACGCCACCGAGCAAGAAGCAGTGGAAGAAACCGAGCGGATGATAAACATTTATGCTGAGTTTGCCGAAAAATTTTTGGCGATTCCTGTTATAGTGGGCAAAAAAACCGCCAGCGAGCGTTTTGCCGGTGCCATAGATACCTATTGCATTGAGGCGTTGATGCAAGACGGCAAAGCCTTGCAGGCAGGCACTTCGCACTTTTTGGGGCAGAATTTTGCCAAAGCGTTTGATGTGCAATTTACCAACAAAGACGGCGTGTTGGATTATGTGTGGGCAACGTCGTGGGGCGTGTCCACCCGCCTGATGGGCGCACTCATTATGGCACACAGCGACGACAACGGCTTGGTGTTGCCGCCTCGCCTTGCCCCGCTGCAAGTGGTGATAGTGCCCATCTACAAAGGTGTCGAAGAATTGGCAACAATATCAACGGTTGCAGGCACCATACAGCAAGAATTGCAGGCAAAAGGCATCACTGTAAAATACGATGATAGCGACAACTTGCGCTCAGGCTTCAAGTTTGCCGAGTACGAACTCAAAGGCGTGCCTGTGCGTTTGGCTATTGGCCCGCGCGACTTTGCCAATGGCACAGTGGAGGTGGCTCGCCGCGACACCTTGCAAAAACAAGTGTTGCCGCAGGCAGGCATTGCCGAGTATGTGCAAAATTTACTCGTCGAAATGCAAGATAATATCTACAGTAAAGCCTTAAAATTTAGGGAAGAAAACACATTCAAAGTCGATACTTACGATGAATTTAAAGTGCAAATAGAAAAGGGTGGATTTGTCCTTGCCCATTGGGACGGCACGCCCCAAACGGAGGAAAAAATTAAGAACGAAACCAAAGCCACCATTCGCTGCATCCCGCTCAACGCCTCGCCTGCAGCAGGTAAATGTATGGTAACAGGCAAGCCCTCTGCGCAAAGAGTAATGTTTGCAAGGTCGTACTAAGCATTTTTGCGGTTAGTAATTCGTTATCGTTTTTAGGATGAGCCCCTCATCAGACTTGAACTGACGACCTGCTGTTTACGAAACTATAAAATTCATTGTATCTAATTCGTTGATAATCATATAATTAGCAATATATTGTTTGTAACTTTGTACAACAATTGTACAACAATTGCTGCATTTAAATTGATTTCAATTTTGCATAATGAGCCTCGTATAATAACATTCCTTACACATCATCGCGGCAAGCCGCAGAGGTTTTAACAAAATCAGTTATCTGTATCAGAAAAACACATTGATGCCATTCTTGCCTCTACTATGCGTTCTATCCCATTTATGATGTACAAAAAATTTCTCATTAAGGCAACATTATACACATTCAACACTAAGAAACCACTCACAGCAGAAAAATGGGTGCGCCACAAATCAGACCATACTTGTCGTGGGCTATAGGCGTGATGAAGCCCATTTACTTCTAAATAAACAGAGGCTTGTGGAATGCAAATATCTATCGTTTTATGATACCCTTCTCCATAGACAACTTCGTAATTCATAATGTTATCAATTTGTTGTTCTTTTAGAGCCAAATGAATAAGGACTTGTTGTTTCGTGGTATATGGTTCTTTTTTAAATTCACTTTCAAAAGTATCTGTAACTTGTTGCTGACAATCTTTACACAAAAATGTTATATAGACACAATCCGGAGTAACAGGTCGCTTGCAAATAGCACATATACGCGGTGTTTCAAAAAATGATTGGCAATCATAACAAAGCGGTATTTTATATTTTAGCATTGAATAGCCATGCGGTTTTTGAGTAATAAGTGCTCCACACGTAGAGCACTCCCCTGCAATGTCCTCCTTTCGTATTGATGACAACATACTTGCTAAATTTTCAGTTAGAATATTTGTAAATCAAATAAATTTCCATTAGACTATTACTAATTCGCTCAATATATCCCCTTTTTGTTGGTATTTCACTTCTTGTTGCAAATCTGCATACTTATCTTGTACATCAATATACTTGCCCTTTAGGTCAATGTACTTGTCCTGTAAATCAGAGTACATCGCTTTATATACGTCATCTTTTTTTTTGTCTGGCTCTGCATTGCGTAACATCTCACCTTTGCCGATAAGCAACCATTCGGCAGATAATTGCGGATAATTTTCTACAATTTTTGCTACCCATTTACTTTGTATATCCGTACTATTAGCAATAGCCTTTCTAATAACCCCATTGCTTGCCCCTATAGAAAGTTCAAAAAAACGTACACTAACGTGTTGATTTTCAATGAATTGTAATAATCTGTTAATCATAAAATAATTATTTTTGATAAAATTTTCTCAAAAAATTTGGAAATTGAGAAAATTATACTCAACTTTGCACCCAAACTTAATCCTCTAAGTTCACCGAACGTACAAAAAAGGTGCAATAGCACTATTTGAGCAACACATAATACAAGGTTCCACTTGCTACCGCTACCATATACGCCGCAAGGCAGTAGAAGTAGTAGAAGTCAGCGGAATTGAGGCAATGCTGCCACCCAGTAAAACTTAGAGGAGTTGATAAGGTTGGCGGCTTTGCGTATTTGTACACATAAACTTACAAAGATAATAATTTTTTGAATTATGCAGATAGAATTATATCAATTTAAAAATTTATGTATGGAAATGGCGGAACTCGGTGCTGCTAACTATGCCAAAGAGATTGCACCGGCAAGCGACCAAATTTCCCAACGTAAAGCATATTCAAGATTTGGCGAAACAAAAGTAAAACGATGGGAACACGAAAAATCAAATTTATTACATATCAAACGTGCCGGTAACAGTTCGCGGTCAAAAAAATTATACTCATTGGCAGAATTATTGGCAATCGAAAAAGCGGAAAAATATATACCCGTACTTCTCAAGGCGTAAGCGATATTTTGCTCTTTTTTCCCTTTGGTAATAGTTATTAGATAAATTTTCAATGGCGTATGTTGTTGGGCAGAATTTTGAGAATAGTGAGGATACGAACATCAGATAATTTTTTGATTTCTCAATGTTTCTCAATATTCAATTTTGATTGTTTTAGCGTTTGGGTAAAATAGAAGTCATAACAGATTGATTTTCAATAAAATAAATCAAATCTATTGCACGAAAATGTCAGTTTATTGCATTAATTTGTCAGTAGATTGCACGAAAATGTCAGTAAGAAAAAGACCTATTGCACGAAATTGTCAGTTTATTGCATTGATTTGTCAGTTGAGAGTTAGGATGGTGGAACACGAAAATTGAAAATGGCACAATAAAAAACGTTAAGTAATTGATTATCAACAATATAACTGCATTGATTTGTCAGTTGAGAGTTGGGGCGGTGGAACACGAAAATTGAAAAATGGCACAATAAAAAACACTAAATCATTGATTATCAACAATATAATTGCATTAAATTGTCAGTTGTTACAAAAATAACCATCGTATGAAAAAGAACAAATTAGTAAAAATTCAAACTATCGGCGAGCATACTTACGAGCCGATGAGTATTGTTTGTGCTATTCCCCCATACGAAAGTTCTTTGGCGCAGAAAATATACTTCTGTATATTGAATAAGTTGAGCGTTGTACGCAACGATGAATTTATTCAATACAATCTCTTTGGAAATGAAAATGTTTTGACTAAGGTACTTATTTACATTTCAGAGATTGGCGAAACCCACTATAATCGCATAAAAGAGGCTGCCGACCAATTGGCAAATAGTAAATTGACGTGGACGGACAAGGATAAAAAAGATTTTAAAATTTTTTCACCATTCCCATCTATACAATACAAGCAACGTACAGGTATCATTGAAATTACAATCAATCAGGATATGTTAAGTGCGTATCGTGATATAATCAAAAAGGGTTATACACGCTACAAATTGAATGATATTTTAGGCTTGCAAAAATTGTATTCCCGCAGACTTTTTGAATTGCTTAGTGCTCACGTTAATTTGAACAATGGGGTTTATTCGGTGGATATAGAGTATTTTAAGGATGTAATGGGGTGTAGCCATTTGGAAACTCGTAATGTTGCGCAGATTGTAAAATTTTGCCAGCAAGAATGGAAAGAAACAGGTGTATTATTGGCATTTGAATACACAACGCTGACCAAAGAAACAAGCAAAAGAATTAGCCACATTGAGTTTCGGATTACAAAATTAGAAGAAGAAACGGATTTAAGTACTAAACAAATAAATGAAGTCAAAAGAATTGTTGCACAGTTTGATGCCCTTGACACGAATAAGAAATCAGAATTAGTAAAGGTACTTTGTAGAAGGGGATACAATTTCAAAGAGGCGCAGATACTCACTATCATTAAGAGTAAGATATTACTTGCGCGGTTTTTCGATATACATACAAAAATTGAGAAGGGTATTATTCAACCTGTTGAAAAAACGCCCTATATGGCAAAATGTTTAGGTTTTACGGACAAAAGCAAATGGAATATAAAAGACGATGATGATGAATAACCGAATTACGATACGTTTTTCCGCTGATGAAATTGCAATTTTACGAAGTGTACAGCGCAAGACACACTACACAATGAGCAGGTTTATTCGCACGGTGTTGTTGGAAAAGTCGCCTAAAGTGTTGGATAAGGAAACGGCGAAAAATTACAAGCAAATATTGAAATTAGTACAAAATATCAGCAACAACG
>BNTQ01000071.1 GCA_025996715.1 Bacteroidia bacterium
ATGCGCACCCGTCTGCCGGTCGCCGCCAAGTATTGCTACCCGCGCTGCCCCTCGACTTGCATGTGTTAGGCCTCCCGCTAGCGTTAATCCTGAGCCAGGATCAAACTCTTCATTGTAATTGTTCTTTGCAACTATCAGCAACCAGCGACAAACAACTATTTCTAGTGCTCCTTCGCTAATAACAATAGTCCCAACTCATCTTATAGATAGTTGGTAATTATTTATTTAGTGTTTGACTGACTACTCAATATTAATGTGTGTTTCGCAACACACCAATAAAAATTGCTGCTATTCAAATTATCTGTTTTTTCAATGCGTTCAAAGAACATTCTGCTTTACTTTCACATCGCATCTCCGTGAAAGGGCTGCAAAGATAGAGTGAGTTTTTTTATCTTCCAAACATTTCTGCAACTTTTTTTACAAAAAAAACGTAAGTTGCTATAAATCAAGTCATTAAAATGCAAAATAATTTACTTTACCACTCCTCCTATTGACTGTTGAGTGGTTTTATTTGCCAAAACCTCGCAGTTTAATTTGCGTGAGAACGCGCTTGGTGTCCAACGCAAACTCGCTTTTGAGCATCCAATCAAAGTAACTTGGTTCGGCGGTTAATACGTCGGTTACTCTTTTGCCCTTGTGCTTGCCAAAATTAAATACCTCATTGCCTTTGTCGTCTATTACAATGCGCCCTGCATAGTCCACATTTTTGGTTTTGGTCGAAAATTCGGACAGGTATTTCACGTCGTTTTGCAGGTCTTTGTACTTGTCCAACTGGGCTTTGAGCACTTCGTAGGTTGCCTGCGTGTCGGCAACGGCACTGTGTGCGTCCACTAAGTCGTTGTGGCAATAAAATTTGTAGGCTGCCACCAAAGTGCGCTGCTCCATTTTGTGAAAAATGTTCTGCACATCTATATGTTGGCACGAGCGCAAATCGACGTCCATTCCTACTCGCAAAAACTCCTCTACAAGCAAGGGTACATCAAAGTGCAGCGAATTGTAGCCCGCCAAATCACAACCCTCCATAAAGGCGTAGATGTTTTTTGCCTCCTGCTTGAAGGTGGGACAATTTTTGACATCGGCATCGCTGATATGGTGCACCTGCGTGGCTTCGGCAGGGATGGGGATGGTGGGATTGAGGCGCTGGGTTTTGACCTGCTCGGTGCCGTTGGGCATAATTTTGACCATCGCTATTTCTACAATGCGGTCGCGGGCAATGTCCGTCCCTGTGGTTTCGAGGTCAAATACCAGCAAGGGTTTTTTGAGTTGTAATTGCATATTATTTAGGGGTTAAAATCGAAAAAAATCGTACACCTTTATGTACAAAGGTAGATAAAGTTTGCGATAAAACAAGTACCATCTACCAAGTACCAAGTTCGTGCCACAAGAAAAGCCCTCACCTTTTTGGTGAGGGCTTTTGCTTTGGCGTTCCCCCTTTGGGGGTTAGGGGGTGGCTTGTTACTGCTTCACAACCTTCCCCACCTTATCCCCAACCTTCACAAGGTACACGCCTGCTGGCAAATGCCCAATGTTAATGGTAATGGCACCTGAGCCTGTCGAAGGCACCGACAACACCAACGCACCTGCCACATTGTAAATCTCCACCTTGTCCCCCGCATTTAATTGTCCATTATCAATTGTCAATTGTCCATTGACAGTGGGGTTGGGATAGACCTGCAAAACTGCAACATTCTGCGTTTCTACGGCAGTGGGTGCACCACCTGTGATGGTAATGCTCAACTGTTTGGTATCATTGCCTGCGCTGTTCTCGGCTTTTACCGTAAAGGTTGCCGATGGTATTGCTGTGGTGGGCGTGCCGCTAATTACGCCTTCTGCCGACAAGGTTAATCCTGCGGGCAAACTACCTGCTGTTATCGACCACGTGATGGTTGCATCGCCGGTTGCGGTAAGCGTTCTGTTGTATGCCGTGCCTACTGTGCCTGAGGATAGCGAAGCAGTAGTAATAGTAGGCGGAACACCAACGGCTTCCCATTGCGCCGTGAGCGTAATGCTGCCGCTTACGGGTATGCTGTCGCCCGTTGCGTAGTCGGCGTTGCTGCCGTCTTTCCAAGCGGTGAACCCGTAGTAGCCTACAGGCGTGAACGTGCAGGCAGGAGCGGTGTAAGCAGTGCCTGCTTCAACACTATCCTTTGCCATTGTGCCGCTGCCGTGTGCGCCTGCTGCAAAGGTAATGTAGTAGTAGGAGGTACCCACGTTCATCGTAATGTCTTGGGTAACACTTGCCGCCTGCACGGTTACAGTACCTCTAACCGTAGTGAAGCCAATTTTGGTTATCTCATAATTGTATTTGCCGGGATAAACCGTGAACACGTAGTCGCCTGCCGCATGGGTTGTATCCCCTAATGTTACGACTGCATCCACGATGGGGTTTGGCGTAGCATCGTGAACATCAAAAGTTAACTGCTGAGCATCTACCATAAACCAAAGTTGGGGATAGTCGTTGCCTTCTTCAATTGTCCACGGAGCGCTTGGAGTGCCTCCAAAACTATAGCCAATATCCTCGTAGGTGGCTTGCGCCTTTAAGTCTGCATCTGTTTTGTCTGTGCCGTCGCGGTCTATATCAGTAGAGGCGTGAGTAATACCGGTGATGCTTGTTGTGTTAGCAAAATTATTGCTTATAGTTGCACTAGTAGGCAGTGCACCTATACCATTCGCATCGAGACTTCCGATAATCCTTCCTAAACGTGCGGCACTCCCCTGGCCGTTTGTAAAGGCTGCATGGGTTACTACCAAGCCTGTGAACGTTTTTGCCGCGGCATACCAACCTATAGCACCTGCTGTTCTGTCTTGGGAAGTGATTGCTCCACCAAAAATACATTGTTGAACAATGGCAGCACCATTGTTACATACTCCAACAATACCACCGGTACCATATCCATTTGCGGCTATTACATTAGTGTTTGCCCAACAATTTTGAACGGTAACATTGTTGGCTTCAATTCTACCGACAATTCCGCCGACACTGCCATCAAAAGGCGCTACAGTGCTTGTAACGGATGCCCCGCTAAAGGCACAATTACGGACAGTAGCCTCATACTCACAAAAACCAATAATTCCTCCGGTGCGGGTAACTCCCAATACAGTTGCTTTTACCCAGCAATTTTCAATGGTAAGCAGACCACTTAGAATTACATTATCTTGGTGCCCAACAATTCCGCCGACATTATCTCCGCTTGCTGCGATAGTGCCGCTAACGATGCAGTTTTGAATGGTTCCTCCTTCGGTCTGTCCCGCCAAACCACCAACGTTGGCTACTCCTGTGATATGGATGTTTTCCAACTCCAAATCCTTCACCGTACCGCCTTTGATATAGTTGAAAAATCCTGTATAAGTCCCTGAGGAAGTGATGGTAGCATTCTGTATTTTATACCCATTTCCATCAAAAGTTCCGGTGAATGGGGTGGTTTCGTCCGTACCTATCGTATAGGCTGTCCAATGCTCTGCCACACCCGACAAATCAATATCATTCATCAAAATATAATGAACATTGAGGTTTGAACTCACAAAGGCTAACTCTGATGTTGTAGTGATTTGATAGGGACTGCCGGAAGTTCCGTCGCCTACGGCAGGCGTTGCAGGGGTAATGCTTTCATACATTGTAATGTTGTGAGTAGTATCCGCAGTTACTGTTATACTGCCTCTCACCGTATCATAGCCTACTTGGGCTACCACGTAGGGGTAGGTGTCGGTGGGAAGTCCCGCAAATACATAGTCATTGGCAGCATTTGTTGTGCTTCCTAATGTGATTTTTGCTCCGTTAATGGTGTTGCCTTGCACATCTTTAACACTAAAAGTTACTTGGCAGGGGGCTGCTATTGCCAGTTCAACGTCTTCGCCTGTAATATCGGCATTAGTGATGGTTACAGTGCCTGTAACGATGGTATATCCTGCTTTTGTTACCTCATAACTGTATGTGCCGTTAGTGAAACCGGAGAACGAATAGACGCCTGCCGCGTTGGTTGTACCGCCCAATGTTACTACGGCATCGTTGATAGGCGCATTACCCACACCGTGAACCACAAAAGTTACCCGATAAGGACCCGTGAACCAAAGTTGAGGGTAACTGTTGCCTTCATCAATTGCCCAAGGAGCGGCTATGCTGTTTCCAAAAGCATAACCAATACCCTCGTAGGTGGCTTTCGCTTTTAAGTCTGCATCTGTTTTGTCCGTGCCGTCGCGGTCTATATCAGTAGAGGTGCGAGTAATACCGGTGATGCTTGTAGCGTTAGCAAAATTATTACTTACGGAACCACTTCCGTCAAAAGTTCCGATAATCCTTCCTAAATTTGGGTTGTCGGTACTCCCCGCGCTGTTTGTAAAGGCTGCATGGGTTACTACCAATCCTGTGAGTGTCTGTGCCGCGGCATAATGACCTATAGCACCTCCTGTTTTGTCTGTGGAAGTGATTGCTCCATCAAAAATACATTGTTGAACGATGGCATTAGCATTGTTACAGGTTCCAACAATACCACCGGTACCAGACGAAGCAGGGGCTATTATATTAGTGTTCACCCAGCAATTTTGAACGATAACATTGTTTGCCCAAATAATATTACCGGTAATTCCACCAACGTTGCTGCCACTTCCTGTAACGGCACTGCTAACGGCACAATTTTGGATAGTAACTTCCTTTTCACAAGAGCCAATAATTCCTCCAACGTTGTTGACACCCGATACTGTCGCTTTTACCCAGCAATTTGTGATGATAAGCGGAGCACTTGCCCCACCCCATTGGTAGCCGATAATTCCACCAACAGCGTCAGCGGAGTTTCCCGCAACAGAGCCACTAACCGTGCAATTTTGAATCGTGCCGCCGGCACTTCCTCCTACCAAACCTCCTACATTGGTTCCGGTACTTACTACATTGATGTCTAACTGCAAATTTTTTATTGTGCCGCCACCACCAATGCAACCAAAGAAACCGTTAAACCAAACTGCTCCTGTATAGGTAACATTTTGGATTTTGTGTCCGTCCCCATCGAACGTACCGGAATAAGGGGCGCTTTCGTTCTTGCCTATCACATTAGGCGACCAATCAGCACCTCCCAAATCAATATCATTCATCAGAATGAAATCGGAAGTGCGGTAATTTTGCACTTCGGCTAACTCCGCAGCCGTAGTGATTTGATACGGACTTCCGGCAGTTCCGTCTCCACCTGCAAATTGCGCAAACGCCGCAGGGGCAATTGCTACTGACAGCACCAATGTGCTGAAGATTGTTTTGAATTTTTTCATGATGTTTAAAAATTTAAAGGTTAAAAAAAAGTAAAAAAAAGAGTTTCAAAATTTCAAATTGTCCATTATTCATTGTTCATTGGATTGGTATGCACACAAAAAACGTGTAGACCAATGTATAATATTGGCCTACACGTTATTGTTGGAATAGTTAAGCAAAAATCACCGCTTGTTGAATATGAGCGTCAATTTTTGATTGGCATAATCCTTGAATTTGTGGTCGCTGCTAATGAGCGTCATTCGCTCTGAAATTGCCTGCGAAATGATAGTGTGGTCAAATGGGTCGTTGTGTCCCTGTACGTGTTGCAGCGAGGTATAGGTAATAATATGTTCACGCTTTAGCGGCAGCAACTGATAATTTGTTGCTTCCACCGCAGGCAAAACCTCTGCCGCCGTTTTCCAAACCTTATGGAATTTGCCGCCATTAACCAAAAGTGCTATTTCCTGTATGGACACTACGCTGACGTAAAACAAATTGTTGTAGTCCTCCAAAAAACCACGCACATAATGCGATATTTCGTCCTGCTCAACAAGTGCAAACAAAACTACATTGGTATCCAAAAGGTAGCGTCTGTCCATACTTGCTTTATTTAAGAGCGGCACGCATTTCTGCCTTTGTTAATACGCCGGAACTTGGGTGGTCGCGCATCCAAATGCCTATTGCCGACAATCTGTCGGTCGTTTTTTCATACACAAACGGCTTCTTGATGCCGTTCTCGTAGAGCCAGGCCTGCGGTTCGCGTCGTTTTCGCTTGGGAATTAAATTTGTTTCCATATTGTAAAAATTTATTGAATAAATAAAAATCGTTACAAAGGTAATAAAAATTTTCCACAAATCACAAAATTGTGTAAACCAATATGTCAAAGAGCATTTTAAAGTTTCAGTGTTTCAAAAGTTTCAAGTCCTCCAGCCCCCAAAAAGGGAGTAAAGCAGTGGTCTGTTCCCCTTTTGGGGCTTAGGGGGCTTTCATAAAAAAAGCGTGTGAACATTGAATATTGTTCACACGCTTGATGGATGGCGATGGATAGATAACTAACAGCCTGCTATTGTTACTGTTTTATCTCCAATCGTTTCTGTTTTGAGAAATGGTTTGAATGGCTTTATCCACCAATTCGGCAGTTACAAGTTTGGAGTAATCGGATTGAAGCATTTTTTCTATTACCTCACAAGCGATTGCGTTAACTAACCACGGTTGCCCTTGCGATAGTTGATATACCATTTCAATTGCTTCCGGTTCAAATATCTGTCCTGTTTCAGTAGTATGCTGTCTGTACAGTGACATTATTTCCTCTTGTGTAAAATTCTTGATAGAAAGAATTTTAGAAATATTTCCAAAGAGAGTAGCATCTGCTAAACCCTGACTCTCAGGTCGACATCGGGTGCTAAAATCGCAGATGTTACGCGTACCCGCAAAAATAATAGAATGGACAAAAGGTACTTGAAAGCGCATTGTGTAACCACTACGCAATTGTCGAAGGAAAGAAATTAATGTACCTTCGCTCAAGCAATCGGCTTCGTCAAAAAAGATGACCAAAGGTTTGTCTAATGACATACTCAAAACCGTCAGTTCGGTTGCCAACACGCCGGTGTAATCGTTGTAGTCGGCATCTTTGGCAAAATTTACATTGGGTATGTTCGAAAATCGCAATGCTTTTTCTATTCGCCTTACCACCGCAGGAATACCTTCTTTGGGGTCAATAATACCTTGTACTCCTTCCAACGAGCAATACAACGCATAATACTTGCCTTCGCGATTGATGCGGTTAGCCAAATCGAGCAAAAAAGTGGTTTTGCCGCTCTGACGGGCGGCATGAATCACAAAATACTGCTCTTGGTTTATGAGTTCCGTTATGCCTGTCAATCGCGATGAGGCTTCTATCATATAGTGCTTCGCGGCATTACAGGGTCCTGCTACATTAAAATAGTGTGCCATAGTTCATATATTAATTATTGAACTACAAAGATAAGCAAAATAATTCAATAATGAACCATCAAAGCAGTTATCAATTGCCTTTTTTTTCGTGTGAACAATATGTCAAAGAACATTTTAAAGTTTCAAAGTTTCTTTTCCCCTTTGGGGGTTAGGGGGCTTATGGTATTAGCAATCGCACACCAGTGAAATTGTCACCAGTCACACCAACAAAATCCCTCGTATAAGGTCTGATTGCGTTTGTCGTTATCCACACCCCTCCTTTGACGATTCTGCCCCACTCCCAGGTAATATCTGGATAAGTGTCCGGTCCAAAAGGATTGGTCTGAGGCTCCGCAGAGAAAGCAGCCGCTCCATCCCAACACCATTCCCAAAGATTTCCTGCCATATCATACAAATCCAATTCGTTGGGAGTTTTTTGTCCTTTTGCGTGTACTGCACCAAACCATCCTAACTCATCAGGAGTTTCACCCCCTATGTAGGTATAGCCTTGGGTTTTGTTACCTCCCAATGCGGCAAATTCCCATTCCGCCTCGCTGGGCAGGCGTCCGCCAGCCCATTCGCAATAGGCAAGTGCTCCACGCCACGAAAGGTTTTTTGCAGGATATTCATCCAATCCCGATTTTACTGCCCATTGTGTGCCGTTGTGAGTATATCCTTGCTGACCATTGTCAAAAAACATCGCATTCCCATCCAATATGCCGTTTGACGGTACGGATTTATCATTGAAAAAAGCAACAAATTCGGCATTTGTAACCTCATATATTCCAATAATAAAGTCGCTCACGGTTACTTGATGCGCAGGTGAAACCGGTGTTGTGGCACTAGAATTGGTAACAGAGTTATCCTCATTGCGCCCCATAGTGAATGTGCCGCCTTGCACATACATCATACCTGCACGCACCCAGCGTGCGTGCAGTGTATAGTTCCGGTTAACGGCAGTAGCAAAATCAAATCGTTGCGTAAAAGTTTCATCGGTGTACCATCCGCCAAAAGAGGCATTTTCCTTTGTAGGATACGGTTCGGGCAAAACAGCACTACCGCCGGAACCTTTTTCTATTTCTTGGTGGGTTACCGCAGAGCCTCCCTGCGAATTGAAATTGACAATCCAGATATTGCCTTGGTGCTTCCACTTGGCATACAGCGTCATATTTTCCGTTACAGGAGTGGCAAAATCATACAAAGTGGTTTTGGCAGGGTCTGTGAACCACCCCTCCAAAACGCTGTCCCCTTTTGTTATGTCGGGGTAAGGACGATTAGCCTTGTATCCACTCAAGACTTCCTGAGGCGCAACGACGCTGTCCCCTCCCTGACCGTCAAAAATAACAGTCAAAATTTTCCATTCAGACTTGCTTTTCTCATTAGGATTACAAGCATTGAATGCTACAACTGCTGCTGCGGCTGTTACTGTCAGCCAATTTAAAAATGTTTTTTTCATAATTGTAAATTTTAATGGTTAATTTTATTCAATAATTTCACGGCTGTTTCCACCAAGGGTTTTGTAGGCTCCGTGGGGTAGCGATTTGTGCCTTCGCTCCACGCTTTTTCCATTGCAAAATAGTTGGGTTCTGCAACTTTTTCGCCCTTCAATTGACGTTTCTTTACTTCTATGTACTGTTGCCAACGCGGCAGGTACAGGTCTTTGAGCAGTCCCGACCATTCTTTGCTGGCGTAGTCATTCAAACCTGTATTGGGGTCATTGGGTCCCCAATAACTTATTTGCGTGCGGGCATTCCACTCCATCAATTTTTGCTCTTGCTCATTGGTAGCCAATCGGCGGGCTTGGTCTATCCACGTGCCCACCATAAAATCTTTGTGGCACGACAGCAACTCTTCTTGGTCGTTCATCAACTCAACAAATTTTGCCGACCAACGTTCAAACTCTTTCCCATTTTTTGCTTTTAGTGCAGCATCCATTTTGTTGTATGCCTGCCGCCCTTCGTTGGCAATGAGTTGGCGGGTAAAATCAACTAAATCATACCTAAAAGCATCTACATCTGCAAACGTTTCTACGGCTTTGAGCAAAGGCGGCAGAATTTCTTTAAATTCCTTGTAATCATAATAAAGAACAGTGGTTCCGCAGCACGAAACGCGGTCAATAGAGGCGGCAGGACGTGCATTGAAGGTGGATACAATAGGTCCCTCTTGCCAAACGCCATCGGACTTGTAGGTAGTTGCCAAGAGTATTTGCCACACTTTTTCCATCTCAGTGCTTGGTTGTCCGTAGCGATAGGTAGCGTATTGGCTTATCCATTTTTTCATATCCGTTGCTTCTTTGTCCCACGCTATTTTGTAGAGCATATCAAACAACACAGGATTGTTGAGTCTGCCTTCGGGCATAGTGCCAATACCTTTTAAATTGGACGAATAGGGACTGTTAAGCGCACGAAACGGCTCTGTGGCGATGCGTTCCATCTTGCCATACAGTCCGCTCTTGCCGCCAAAGTTGGAAACCATACACCACACGTATGGGATGCCATTGAAGCCTTTGCGCTCTTCCCAAACACTTTTGTTTTCGCCCCAAAGGTCTAATATCAGCGTTTTATCTTTTATCAAGTCGCGCAAAAATTCCTCCGTAGGATTTACCTGCCAGGCCTGCAATACCCAGGTTGCATCGGGGTTGTATTGCCGCATCACATCTTGTACTTTGCGGGTCGATTTGGGCACGTCTATACCTTCACGGTTGCCGCCTTCGTGAAATGGCTCGCCGCCCAAAAATTTGAACTCGCCATACAGATTTTTCAATTCGGTATAATAGACTTCCGCCACTTTATCAAAAAATGGGTCGGAAGGCTGCAAAAACGTGGGACGAACAAAAGCGCACCATTCGCCTTGATTCACAATATTGGCATCGGGAAATTTGCTTTTCATTGAATTGGGCACAATTCCGTAGAATGACTGAGAAACAGGTTCATTGCCCAATTCTTTCATTCGTGCCAATATCTTTTTTTGAGTAGCAGTACGTTTCTTTACAAAATCCAATGATACTTTGCCACCCCACGATTCAAGATTGCCCATCATCAAAAAACCTGTGAAGGCAGGACCTGACAAAAAGTCGAGGGCTTCGTCGCTTGTATAGCCGAGTTTGAGCAAAGTGTTGTACCAAACTTCTTCGATGCCGACAACCGCTAATGAAAGATTAATGCCATTGAGCACCATCCAATCCAACTCTTTTTCCCACTCGTCCCAATCCCAAAATGCGTAAGTATAATTGTGTGTGCAATAGTTGAGAAAATAACGGTATTGAAAAGGCGATTCTTTGCGCACGGGAGTTTTTATTTCGGGCAAAACGTCCACAGGCGCAAGATTGGAGCCGGTAAGCGAATAAAACCGATTGCAATAATTTTCCAGATAATAGTTCAATCCCATTCCAGCAGCCGGTATGGAATTTGCTTTTATCACCAATTTCCCGCTTTGGGTACTCAGTTCAAAAACATCCACGTCCGTTGCAGCGGGCAGGTCTTTCAAAACCACTTTGCCGTTCATCCAAGGCACAACACGGTCGATGGTGCCAAGCAGAGGTTGTAATTTTGTTGACTCCCCGCACGAAATCAAAATCAGCGCCAGCGCCACACAAGTAAGAGTTATTTTTTTCATTTGTATAATATTTGGTAATGTCCTATAATTATTGTTTTCACTTCTACAACAAAGTATCTATTCGATAAAACAACTCTTTGTCAGGCAATTGATATTCAATAGGCTGCACTTGCTTTTGAATGCCGTAAAACGTAGCAGCACTTATTCCCAAATTAACCCCACTTTGAGGTACTATATAGTTTTCCCACCTGTTCCAATTGGGATTAGTCAATAAGTCCGCAGGGATATTGCCTGCCAAATTATTTCCGTTCAAAGCGATATTCTCAAGCGTGCCTATATTGCCAAACCCCGCAGGAATGTTGCCGCCCAAGTTATTGTCGTCGAGCGTGAGCGAAACCAGCATAGACAAAGTGGTCAAATAGTTGGGAATGGTGCCCGTGAGCGAATTGTTGTGCAAATGCAAATACTGCAATTGCGTGAGGGATGCCCAAGCGGCAGGGATGTTGCCCGAAAAGCCCGGCTCCGACAACGACAACTTTTGAGCCGAAAGGTCTAAAACTACAAGTTTGGTGAGCAAACCAATACCTTCGGGCATCGACGAATAAAACCGATTTTTGCCCAAACTCAAATAGGTAAGCCCTGTCAATTTTGTGATATTGTCGGACAATACTCCCGACAGTCTATTGTCGTGCAAATCAAATACTTGCAAGGCTGTAAGAGCAGATAAATTGGGGATGTTTTCCGACAAATTATTTTCCGACAAATCCAAGTACTCCAATGCTGTCAGTTTATTTAATTCTGCCGGTATTTTGCCCGACAGTTGGGAGTTGTGCAAATCAAGATAGACTACTCTGCGCTCGCCATTCACCTGCGCAATGCGAACACCTTGCCAATTGTCCATTGGCAAAGCCTTATTCCAACTGATAGTGCCGGTATTGACTTTGATTAAAGCCAAACTATCTTGCTGCGTCGTGGTTTCGGGCGCGGGCGCATCGTTGCTCTTTTTTTTGCAATCTGTGAATACAACACAAACAAGCAAACATAGCAAAATTGCGCTAAATAACTGTTTTTTCATTGTTCAAAAATTTCAAATTTCCTTTCCTATTTATCCCCAACGCGATGCGTTGGGCTGAATTAAATTGCGCCTTCGGCGCGGACGGTGTGCCACAATTTTATTCCATTACTCTTATGCGGGTGCGCCCCGAAGGGGCAACTTAATTCAGCGTAGGGCAACGTCCTACGAAAATTTCATTTATTATTGACAATCCGTTCCACAAATTTATGGCCTTGCTGCTCAACCATAATCAACAATATGCCTTCGCGGTAGTTAGAAAAATCGTGCGAAAATTCGTTTCCTTCTGCTTCAAATTGTTTCACTATGGCACCGTCTAAGGTCATTATTTTTACTTTGCTGCGCGTGCTGCTTTGGTTTTCTACTCCATATATTTTTATCGTTGCCGATGAGTTTATCGGGTTAGGATAAATTTTGATGCCTGATGATGTCTCGGCGTTTGCCTCGCCTTCGGGCAGATAATAAATGCTCTTTTCAACCGTATTCGATTCTGCATCTTGCGCATCTTTTACCTTAAAATAAATCGTTTTCAAGCCTTTGCCCAACGACAAAGTATAATCGAGCGAGGTGTTATAGGCTTGCCAACTTGCTCCCGAAAAACTCGCATTCTCGCTCACCGTCATCTGCGCGGGCGCGCCGCCTGCTACCACATTATCTATTTTCACAACCGCCTGCACCGTTACATTCACATCATTGTTGAGAACAATATCAGCCACCGTCAAGGAACTTGTATTGGCATCCGTAATGAAAAAGAAACCGGGCGTGAACTTTATGAGATAGTCTGCCGACAAAGTCAATGTGCCTTGCTGGATAGCATAGTGCCCCACAGATTCGCCCGCCTCTCGGCTGATGCTGCCCGCAAAAGCATCGCCCGCCTCCAAGGCATCTTGGGCGTGGGTAAACGACAAGGCAGGGTCGGTTGTTCCGGCACGCTTGTAATTATTTACGGGAGTTACCGTCATTGCTTTTTTTTTTATGATTACCGTTCTGGTCATCTGCGCGCCCGAAATAAGGGCTGTTGCTGCCTGAGTAGCCGTGATGTTTACTACTCCCGCGTGTTTTATTTTCAATTTGTTGCCGCCCACAATTTCTGCGATATTGAGATTGCTCGATGTGTAAGAAATGGATAAGTCCGCATTCTCAGACGCGGCAGTGAGCGTAACATCCGCATCGCCGTAGGTGAGGTCTAAATTTTGCTCCCACACAATGGCATATTTTGATTTGGTGAGCATCAACACTTTTGTTTCTCTGTCTGCTAATGTGAATGAAATTCTACGGTCTGCGCCAATACTCACGGTGCCGCTGCCGTTATACGCCCATTCTGCTTTGCTACGTTGCCCTACAAAAGTTGTATCCAAAATAACATTCACACTTTGCGCGATGGTAGCCATATTGTGCACCGATAAATAGATGGTATCGCTATCTTTGTTGCCATACCTTTCTATACGAATTGCCGAAGGCGAGGCGGTTGCACCGGTGATGGGTTCCCAGCCTGCGGCATATAACCTATCTGCCATTCTTACAAGGGGAGTAAGCATTTCAACAGTGGCATTGCGCCCCACATAGATGCACCACAGGAGATAATGGTACTCAAGATTTTTCAAAACAGGCTCAGGGGGCGTGTAGGCAACGTTGGTGAGCCCTCTTTTTTTGCCGGCAAGCACTCGGAATAAATCAGGTTGTTGCGGAAAGGGGGCTTCGACACCAAAAATGCTGAGATAGGGAGCGGCAAAAGTCATAGAACCTTTGCAATTGGCAAACAGCAAGAGTTTGCGTGATTGTGCGGCATAGTCGCTGTGCATCTTTTTGAGCCATTCCACTGCGCTAAATCCTGCAGGTATTACCGGCTGTTTTGTTACGCGGTCAAAAGCGAGCGGAGTTTCCATATATTTAAAATTCTCACTTCTGTAATCTTCGGGTGCCATCATAAATTCATCCAAAGCAAATCCGTCCGGTGCTGTCCATCCATTTATCAGATATTCATTCCAAAATGCATCCATACATATTTGGCGAATCACATGTCCTCTACCGCCCGGTATATTGGGCGAGAGATTGCAGGGCACCATAGCACCAATGCCGCCTACCCAATCTCTGTCTAGTAAATTCCACATAATATCTCCATTGCGGTCGTGCATAGCACTGATTTTGGCTGCTGCAAAAATTGTGTCGAGAAAAGGACGTAAAGGCGTGGCTTTGGGACGTGTAGAGCCACTAGACAACGCTTGTGTATATTGCAGCGGTAAAAATTGTGCCCATTCGGCGGCATCGCCTGTCACAAGTTTGTTGAGACGCTGTGCTGCCAAGGTGGCACTTGGAGCAGCCATATCTGTGAGACTGAACTGCGTATGTTGGGGTTCTATGTACAGAAAGTTCAAAAATTTGTTGCTCACATTTTGTTCCCACAATGCTTTATCATTAGCGCCTCCATTCCAGTCAAAACGATACCCGCCTGCTATGTTTTGTGCATTTGTATAATTCTTATTATTGTCATTATAGCGTTCCCACAGTTCCCATCCTCCCCCATAGCCAATCTTGTCGGTGTACCAATCGGCGTGTATAGTATATAATTTTTCTAATCCT
>BNTQ01000072.1 GCA_025996715.1 Bacteroidia bacterium
GCAATAGGTACAACACGGGATACGACAGGTCGCCATCCTCGTAGCCCGCAGGCAAATAAATAGCGTAGTTGCGTTCCATCTTCAAAATGTCGCTTTTCACTTTTTTGGTTTCAAACACTTGGCTCTTTTGAGCCGTTGCGCCCAATGCTGTGCTCAGCAAAAGCGCGGTTGTCAATACGGAATTTTTCATAATATATTTGTTTATTTATTTTGCTACTATTTCATCATTTGCTTCATTCATTACCAATTCAATGGTGGTGTTTTGCGGCAGATTTTTGGCGAGAATAGTTTCGGATAGTGTATTTTCGACGTGCTGCTGAATGGCGCGTTTCAAAGGGCGCGCACCAAATTGCACATCATAACCTTTGTCGGTCAAAAAGTCCCTCGCCTCCTTGCTCAAATTCAACGAATATCCCTTTTGCGACAAGCGTTCCACAATTTCTTTCATCTCAATATCAATAATTGTGGCAATGCTTTCTTTGTCCAATTGATTAAAGGTAACCACGCCGTCCACACGGTTCAAAAACTCCGGCGAGAAGGTTTTTTTGAGCGATTTTTGAATAATATCACGCGCTTTTTCGTTGAACTTGTCCGCCGCCTGAGGTGCAGAAAACCCAATACCCATACCAAAATCCTTTACTTCGCGTGCGCCAATGTTGGAGGTAATGATAATGATAGTGTTTTTGAAATTTACTTTGCGCCCCAAACTGTCGGTAAGATGCCCTTCGTCGAGCACTTGCAGCAGGATGTTGAAAATATCGGGATGCGCTTTTTCTATTTCGTCCAAAAGCACCACCGAATAAGGCTTGCGGCGCACCTTTTCGGTGAGCAGTCCGCCTTCTTCGTAACCCACATATCCCGGAGGCGCGCCCACCAAGCGGCTTATAGAGAATTTCTCCATATACTCGCTCATATCTATGCGGATAAGATTGTCGTGGGTGTCAAACAGATATTTTGCCAAAACCTTTGCCAGCAAGGTTTTGCCAACGCCTGTGGGACCCAAAAATATGAACGAACCAATAGGGCGGTTGGGGTCTTTGAGCCCTGCCATATTGCGCTGAATGGATTTTACCACTTTCTCCACCGCCTCGTTTTGCCCTATCACACTGTTTTTGAGCACATCGCCCATCTTCAACACTTTTCTGCTTTCGTCCTGCGAGATGCGCTGCACCGGCACGTTTGAAATCATTGCCACCACCTCTGCCACTTTGTCCTCGTCCACCACTTCCTTATTTTCCGATTCTTTGTTTTGCCATTTGCCTTGCTCATTTTTGAGCAATACCAACAAATCCCGCTCCTCATCCCGCAATCGGGCAGCCTCTTCAAAATTTTGCATTTTGGCTGCCTTCTTTTTGTCCTCGGTAACTTGCGACAATTTTCTTTCGGTATGGGTAATCACGTCGGGCACTTTGATGGTTACCAAATGCACCCGCGAGCCTGCCTCGTCCATAGCATCCACTGCCTTGTCGGGCAAAAAACGCTCGCTCACATAGCGTTGCGTGAGTGCCACGCAAGCACGCAAAGCAGCATCGGTGTAGGTTACATTGTGATGTTTTTCGTAGCGTTCTTTTACGTTGCGAAGAATTTCCAAGGTCTCTTCTTCGTTGGTAGGCTCCACCATTATTTTTTGAAAACGCCGTTCCAATGCGCCGTCCCGCTCAATGGATTCGCGATATTCGTTGAGCGTGGTGGCGCCAATGCACTGTATAGTCCCTCGTGCCAATGCGGGTTTGAGCATATTGGCAGCATCCAACGAACCCGACGCGCTGCCGGCACCCACAATGGTGTGAATTTCGTCTATAAACAAGATAATGTGCGGGTTTTGGGTCAATTCGTTGAGAATGGCTTTGAGCCGCTCCTCAAACTGCCCGCGGTATTTGGTGCCTGCCACAATGGCACCCATATCAAGGCTGATGAGAATTTTGCCAAACAACATCCGCGACACCTCCTTGCGGGCAATGCGCATTGCCAATCCCTCCACAATTGCCGATTTGCCCACACCCGGCTCGCCTATGAGCACAGGGTTGTTTTTTTTGCGCCGCGTGAGAATTTGCGCCAAGCGGTCTATTTCTCTTTCGCGCCCCACTACGGGGTCCAATTCGCCCTTTTCGGCAGCCGCCGTGAGGTCGCGGCCAAAATCGTCGAGCGCAGGGGTGGCGTATTTGTTAAACTGCCCATTGTTGCTGCCGCCGCTCGCCTCTTTGTCTTTGCCCGTTTGTTGATTATTAGCGGGTTGCGATGTGCCCACCACTTCTTCGTCCTCTCCGGCTGCCACAATTTCCTCGCCGTTGAGCGTGGCCAATATCTTTTCGTAGTCTGCGCCCTGCTCCTCCAACACCCGCGCTGCCAGCGTTGCCTTGTCCTTGGCAATTGCCAACAAAAGATGAATGGCATCCACGCCGGTGTTTTTGAGTGCTCGCGCCTCTTGGTACTGCATTTTGAGGGCGCGCTCTGCCGTTTTGAGCAAGCCCAACTCTTCGGCTTCCTCCATTGACAAACTGTCGGAGGCACGCACTTTGGCTTCAATCGCCTGCTTTACTCTGTCCACATTGATGCGCAATGCCGTGAGCACATCCATTGCAGAGTTGTTGCCGTCGCGCAGGATACCCAGCAAAAAGTGCTCAGTCCCCAACTCCGAATTGCCCAAACGTATAGCCTCCTCCTTGCTAAACGTCATTATTTCCTGTAATTTTGGCGAAAAATTGCTGTCAATCATAAATATATCATCGTTTACAATTCATAATTCTTATTTTGTAATATATTGCAAGTTTTGTGCTACCCACAAAAGTGTGCCAAAATGGCACGGGCAACAAAAGTACTACATTTTTTTGAATTTTTGGAAATCCGCTTAGGTATCCCAATGTCAAAGCCAGAAGTTGCGGTTGTTGTTGCTACTAATTAATATTCAAATATCCGCAGCCGCGATATCATACAGGCGCCGACGATGCCGGTTTTTTCTTTGAGTTTGGCGGGGACAATCACCGAATCTTTGTTGACAAGGTTGAGGGAGTATTTGCGGATGGCGGCAATGATGGGTTGCATAATGTAGTCGCCGGTGAGCGAGAGGGTGCCGCCGATAATCACCATTTCGGGATTGAAAATGTTGATAATTCCCGCCAAATGTTCGCCCAATTGCCGCCCAATATCTTCTACAAGGTCAATGCACAAAACGTCTTCTTTATTCACGGCTTGCACAATATCGTCCATTGTGATAAGTTCGTTTTTTGCCCATTTTTTTGACAACGACGAGGTGGCACCGCCTTTGAGCATCTCCATCAAACGCCTGTACATCGCCGAACCGGACACTTCGGTTTCTAAGCAACCTTTTTTTCCGCAATGGCATATTATTTCGTTATCGTAACTTTTGACGTGCCCAAACTCGCCCGAAAAACCGGACTTACCCTTGTATATTTTTCCGTCGATGATGATGCCTATTCCCAAGCCCCAACTGATGTTAACAAAAATAATGTCTTTTTCTTTTGATACACATCCTGCAATGTATTCGCCGTAGGTCATTGCCCGCGTGTCGTTGTCAATGGTAACGCGGTAGCCCAATTTTTCGCGAAGAATATCGGCTAAGGGACGTTCTTCAAAATAAAATATGCTGTAACTATAGCCCGATTCTGAGTTCACGCGCCCGGATATGTTGACTGCGATGTTCAAAATTTTTGTTTTGTCAATGACCTGTTTTTCGATAAATTGATGAATAATATCCATTAATTTGCTCAATGCTTCCGGCGAATTTTTCATCTCGTAGGGCACGCCCATTGCCAAATCAATCATTTCTCCTTTGAAATTGATGATACCGATATTGACCGCAAACTGTTTGATGTCAACGCCGACAAAATAGGCGGCATCGGGATTTAAGCCATATAAATTGGGATGGCGGCCGCCGTTGGTTTCCAATTTTCCACACTCATACATCGTGCCGCTTGAGCACATTTCATTGAGAATCTTTGTGGTGGTGGGCACGCTCATATCAATTTCCTTGGACAACTCGGCAATCGTGCTTTCGCCGTTGTGGATGGAACAAAGAATAATTCTTTTCTTTACCAAGGCTTCTTTTGTACCTTTTTCTATCTCGTCTAACAATCTATTCATAAAAATTATTATTATACAAACTGCAAAGTTACAATAAAATTCATTTATTTTGTTGCAATTTTAAAAATATCTTATGAATATCAATAAATCGCAGATAAAAAATATATTTAATAATTGTTTGGTATATTTAAAAATTTGCGTACCTTTGCAATCGAATTTTATCTATAATTTTAATAATGGATACTTTATGAACAAACGGATTATCGGCATATTATTGTTAGTAACTTTGCTCTCGTGCAACGGTACGGAGCCGCAAAAGGTGGATATTCTCGTTGTGGGCGGCGGAGCGAGCGGTACGGCAGCCGGTATTGAGGCGGCGCGGATGGCTTGCCGCACCTTAATCATAGAAGAAACGCCTTGGTTGGGCGGTATGCTAACCGCCGCCGGCGTGAGCGCAGTGGACGGCAATTACCGAATGCCGGCAGGCATTTTTGGCGAGTTTCGCGATTCGTTGGCAAATTATTACGGCGGTTTAGATGCACTAAAAACCGGTTGGGTGAGCAACGTTCTATTTGAGCCTTCGGTTGGAAATAAAATTTTCAACAAAATGGCAGCCAACGAGCCAAATTTATCGGTATCGTTTGAAACCACTTTGCTGTCCATCGAAAAAAAGCAGGATGTGTGGCAGGCAACAATACGCACTGGCAGCAAGGTAAAACACGTGGAAGCCGCCATTGTGATTGACGCTACGGAATTGGGCGACGTAGCCAAACTGTGCAGCGTAAAATATGACATTGGAATGGAAAGCAGCATCGCAACCCACGAAGCAATTGCTCCCGCCCAAGCCAATAACATTGTGCAGGACTTAACTTACGTGGCGATACTCAAAGACTATGGACAGGATGTAACCATTCCCCGCCCTGCGGGCTACGATTCTACGGTGTTTGCCTGCGCCTGCAAGAGCGCGTTATGTATCTCTCCCAAAGAGCCTAACCGTGTGCGAGGTTTGCAGGAAATGATTACCTACGGCAAACTGCCCAACAACAAGTATATGATTAACTGGCCGCTCGAAGGCAATGATTATTACGTGAACCTCCTTGAAATGACGCCGAGTGAACGCGAAGAAGCCTTGCAGGGTGCCAAAAATTTCACGATGCAATTTCTGTATTTTATTCAGCACCAATTAGGCTTGAACACGCTGGGATTGGCTGATGACGAATATCCTACCAAAGATAAATTACCGTTCATACCCTATCACCGCGAATCGCGGCGCATTGTGGGGAAAGTGCGTTTTACGCTACCTTACATTACCGAGCCTTATTCGCAGGCGCAACCGCTCTACCGCACCAATATTGCGGTGGGCGATTACCCGATTGACCACCATCACGCCCGCTACGGCGGCAAAGAAGTGCTGCCCGATTTGCATTTTTCACCTGTCCCATCCTACGGCGTTCCGCTCGGTGTGCTCATTCCGGACAATGTGCAGGGATTGATTGTTGCCGAAAAATCGATTTCGGTTTCCAATATTGTGAATGGCGCTACGCGATTGCAACCGGTGGTGTTGCAAATAGGACAGGCAGCGGGAACGCTTGCCGCCATTGCCCTGCAAAAGAATGTAGCCATCGAAAATGTGTCCGTTAGGGAGGTGCAAAATGCGATTTTGGCTGCCAATGGCTATCTGATGCCCTATCTTGACGTGCCGCTCGCACATCCTTTGTTTAAGGTGTATCAGCGTATCGGCGCCACCGGTATTTTAAGGGGCGAAGGAAAAAGTATCGACTGGTCAAACCAAACGTGGTTGCGCAGTGATGCGCTGTTATTGTCGGCAGAACTCGACGGCTTGAAGGCGGTGTATCCACAAGCGTCGCCAAGCAAGTTGCCCACAGTGGTAACCACCCGCGACGCGCTGGCATTGATAAACGAAATAGCCGGCAGTGAACACATCGCTATTGACAACATAGAACATCGTGCCAAACAAATATATGCAAAATACGACTTGGGCGCTGCCAATATGAACGCTCCTATTCAAAGAGGAGCCTTTGCCGCGTTGGTAGATGAACTGCTTGACCCATTTAATTCCAAAGAGGTGAAATTGAATGGGGAATTCTTTTTTTGAGGTGCTATTTAGCCCGATAGGGCTTGCATATCAATAGAAATAAAAGACACGACGGTATATGGCGCGCGGCACAAAAGCAAAGCCTTGAAAAACAGTTGCTGTCCGCGCGCAATAACAGCGGTTGCCAAATGTTTTTCTATTGATATGAATGTCCTAACGGACAATTCCGTAAGACATTAAATATAAGTGCCTCAAAAAAAAATTAACCAATTGAATTGAATTGAAAATTAAAAACATATACTAATGAAAAATCGTAGAGAATTTTTAAAAACAGCCGCGTTAGCCGGTGCGTCAGCATTGGCGTTGCCTGCATTGGCGGGCTGTGGCGGAAAAAATAGCATTGCCACAGGCGCGGCATCAACGCTCATTGTGCCAAAAAATGCAGGATTGCCCATTACGGGAACATTTTTGGATGAAATTTCGCACGACATTCCTCACCAAAATTGGGGCGAGCGGGAATGGGATATGGATTTTCAACACATGAAAGCCATCGGTATTGATACGGTGATTATGATTCGTTCGGGCTACCGAAAATTTATCACCTATCCGTCTGAATACCTGTTGAAACAAGGCTGCTACCGACCGTCTGTCGATTTGTTGGATATGTATTTGCGTTTGGCTGCCAAACACGGAATGAAATTTTATTTTGGCTTGTACGATTCCGGCAAGTATTGGGATACCGGCGATTTGACTTGGGAAATTGAACACAACAAATATGTGATTGACGAGGTGTGGAAAAATTATGGTGAAAAATACGACAGTTTCAAAGGCTGGTACATCAGCGGCGAAATAAGCCGCAAAACCAAAGGTGCCATCACGGCATTTAGGGCAATGGGCAAGCAGTGCAAGGACGTGTCCGGTGGGCTGCCCACTTTTATTTCGCCCTGGATTGACGGCAAAAAAGCGGTGATGGCGGCATCGGGGCAAATGAGCAAACAAGATGCTGTGTCGGTGCGCGAACACGAAAAGGAATGGGGCGAGATATTTGACGGCATCAAAGGCACGGTGGACGCCTGCGCTTTTCAAGACGGGCACATCGACTACGACGAGTTGGATGCTTTTTTTGAAGTGAACAAAAAATTGGCAGATAAATATGGTATGCAATGTTGGACAAACGCCGAAACCTTTGACCGCGATATGCCCATCAAGTTTTTGCCCATCAAATTCGACAAACTGCGTATGAAATTGGAAGCAGCAAAACGCAATAATTACGACAAAGCCATCACGTTTGAATTTTCGCACTTTATGAGTCCGCAATCGGCGTACTTGCAAGCAGGGCATTTGTATGACAGATATAAAGAATACTTTTTTTAATGAATAATGGATAATGGACAATGAAATACAGTAACTTGTAACCACAATTTGAAACTTGAAACTTGAAACTTGAAACTTGAAATCTGAAACAATGAAAGAGATTAACCTAAAATATATGAGTTTTTTGGCTGTGGCAGCGGCTTTGGGTGGTTTCCTTTTTGGATACGACACGGCTGTTATCTCGGGTACCATTTCGCAGGTGTCGGCACAGTTCAACCTTGATGCCATTGCCCAGGGTTGGTATGTGGGTTGCGCACTCATTGGGTCTATACTTGGCGTATCGGCAGCCGGTTATTTGAGCGACCGTTTTGGGCGTAAAAATATATTGCTTTTATCGGCGGTGCTATTTTCCGTATCCGGATTTGGCTGTGCGTTCAGTGCCAATATCGGTCAATTGGTATTTTGGCGCATCATTGGCGGCGTTGGCATTGGGGTGGTGTCCATTGTGTCGCCGCTGTACATTTCCGAAGTGTCTGCCGCGCAATATCGCGGTCGTTTGGTGGCACTCTACCAATTAGCCATCACGGTGGGATTTTTGGGTGCCTATTTAGTGAATTATGGGCTGTTGAATTATGCTACCGGCAGCGCCGCCGACATTGCATCGCCTGCCTTGCACAAGATATTTTCTGCCGAAGGATGGCGAAGTATGTTAGGCGCCGAATCGTTGCCGGCATTAGTTTTTTTTATGATTATCTTTTTCATTCCCGAAAGTCCGCGCTGGTTAATTTTGAAGCAGCAGGAGACCAGAGCGAGAAAGACCTTGTTGCGCATATTCCGCATAGAAACAGCCGCCGACCACGAACTGAACGAAACCAAAAAAACGGTGCAAAGCGAAACCAAATCAAGTTGGAAGGTGCTGATGAAACCGGGCATCAAAAAAGCAGTGCTGATAGGCTGTGCCATTGCCATTTTGGGGCAATTTATGGGCGTCAATGCAGTGCTGTATTATGGTCCTACGATTTTTGAAAATAGCGGTCTGTCGGGCGGCGACTCGTTGTTCTATCAAGTGATGGTAGGCTTAGCCAATATGATAGCCACCGTGATAGCCGTCATTATTATTGACAAAGTGGGGCGCAAAAAATTGATTTACTACGGCGTTTCGGCGATGATTATTTTCTTACTCCTCATCGCATTCTACTTCCTGCAAGGCGAAGCGCTGGGGCTGCCCAACGTGTTGCTGCTGCTGTTCTTTATGGGGTATATTTTTAGTTGCGCCATCTCCATCTGCGCCGTGATATTTGTGTTGCTCTCCGAAATGTACCCAAACAAAGTACGCGGATTGGCAATGTCCATCGCCGGATTGTCGCTGTGGATTGGCACTTACTTGATAGGACAATTGACGCCCTTCTTGTTGGAAACCCTGTCTCCTGCCGGCACGTTCATTCTCTTTGCCTTGATGTGCATTCCATATATGTTGATAATATGGAAATTGGTACCCGAAACAACAGGAAAAACATTGGAAGAAATTGAAAAATACTGGGAACGGTAACAATGAAGAGCCTAAGATATTAAAAATAGAATTGGAAAGTGGCGATATTTTAGGAATATATTCCTAAAATATCGCCACTTTTTTGGATTTTATTCCTCAAAAGTTGGTGTTTTTATTCACAAAAGAAAATTCTCAATATTTTTAGGCGTGATAACTTCTACATTTTTTACATCATAACTATTGGTGAAGGATGGATTTATTTTTACTTTTTTGTTGGCATTATACTTGAACTCAAACGCCGAAATTTGTCCGTCTTTTTCTTCCAAATAATCTATTTCGCTTTGGTCTTTGGTGCGCCAAAACCACGAATTAGCGTATATTTCGTTGTAATTCAGTTGCTTCATTCTTTCGGCAATCACAAAATTTTCCCACAAGGCACCTCTGTCGTCGCGGGTTTCTATTGGATTAAAATTTGAAATCAGCGCGTTGCGAATACCGTTGTCATAAAAATAGATTTTTTTGCTGAATTTCAATTCATTGCGCAAATTTCGGCTGAACGAGCCAAGCCGAAAAATCACAAAAGTTTTTTCCAGCAAAAGTATGTATTTTTCAATGGTTTTGGGGTCCAATCCGCAGGTTTGTCCCAATTCGTTGTACGAAACCTGACTGCCCGCCTGAAACGCCAAAGCCTGCAACAAAACAAGCAGTTTGTTGGGCTTTTGAATGCCTTCCCACTGCAAAATGTCCTTGTAGAGATAACTGTCGGAAAGTTGCTTTAAAATTTTTCGTTCATTTCCTTCATTTACAACAACATCGGGATAATATCCATAAACGAGGCGATGCGGCAAAAGGCGTTTTTCGTGCAGCAATCCGTGATGGGCAACCATTTCGGCAAAGGAAAGCGAAAAAAGTTGGTATTCCCATTTGCGCCCTGTAAGCGGCTCATTGACACGATTTTGCAACTCAAAAGCCGAACTGCCTGTGGCAATCAGTTGCACGCCTTTAATTTGGTCGGTAATCAGTTTCAGGCGCAGCCCGATATTTTCAATCAGTTGTGCCTCATCAACAATTAAGGTTTTGTAATTGCCAATGTACGCTTTTAGGCGTGTAGAAGTTGCATTTTTGAAAAGTTCCTGCACATCTGCTTCGTCGCCGTTGAGCCACAAAACTTGCTGATTGTCAAACAGTTGGTGCAACAAAGTAGTTTTACCTGTTTGCCGTGCGCCAAGCAGAATTATCGCCTTTCCCTGATGAATGCTGCCGTTTATTTTATCTTCAATAATTCTTTTAATCATAATAAATAAAATTTTTACACTGCAAAGATACAACTTTTTTGGAATATATTCCTAAAATATCGCCACTTTTTTGGATTTTATGGAAAAATAATTTTTTTAACAATTTATTTTAGTTTGATAGTAAAATAATTTAAAAATTATTTGGTAGATAAAAAAAATCTACATACCTTTGCACCGTATTTGAAAATTATTTAATGTAATAATAGATAAAAGATAGGAATATCGAACTTTTGAACGCTAAAAATGGACTTTAAGAAATTAGAAAATTTATACAAAACCGAGTTACTCGATAATGTGTTGCCATTCTGGCTCCAACATTCGTTGGATACGGAATGCGGCGGCTATTTTACTTGCCTTGGGCGCGACGGCGCGGTGTTTGATACCGACAAATTTATCTGGCTGCAAGCACGGCAGGTATGGTTGTTTTCGATGTTGTATAATAATGTAGAACAGCGCAAGGAGTGGTTGGATTGTGCGTTGCTGGGTGGAGAGTTTTTGAAAAAACACGGACACGATGGCGCCTACAATTGGTATTTTTCGTTAGACCGACAAGGCAATCCCTTGGTGGAGCCGTACAATATCTTTTCTTATACCTTTGCCACTATGGCTTTTGGGCAATTGAGCCGCGCCACAGGCAACAAAGAATATGCCGACATCGCGCTCAAAACTTTCCAACTCATTCTTTCAAAACAGGACAATCCGAAGGGGAAATGGAACAAAGCCTATCCGGGCACCCGCAACCTCAAAAATTTTGCGCTGCCAATGATACTCTGCAATCTGGCACTCGAAATAGAATATCTGTTGGACAAAGATTTTTTGAACAAGGTGATAGACACTTGCATTCACGAAGTGCTGGAAGTGTTTTACCGTCCGGAATTAGGCGGCATTATCATTGAAAACGTTACCACCGAGGGTGCGCTTTCCGATACGTTTGAAGGGCGTGTAATCAATCCCGGTCATGCCATTGAGGCTATGTGGTTCATTATGGACTTGGGCAAACGCCTGAGCCGCCCGGACTTGATTGAAAAAGCCGTAAAAATCACTTTGACAATGCTCGACTACGGATGGGACAAACAGTATGGCGGCATTTTTTACTTTATGGACAGATTGGGGCATCCCACGCAACAATTGGAGTGGGACCAAAAACTCTGGTGGGTGCATATCGAAACGCTGATTTCGCTACTAAAAGGCTACAGCCTCACAAAATCGGAGGCCTGCCTCAAATGGTTTGAAAAGGTGCACGACTACACTTGGGCGCACTTCAAAGACAAGGAATATCCCGAATGGTACGGCTACCTCAACCGGCAAGGCGAAGTGTTGCTGCCGCTCAAGGGCGGCAAATGGAAAGGCTGCTTTCACGTGCCCCGCGGGCTGTACCAGTGCTGGAAAACGATAGAAACGATATAAACAAAAACTGTTTTTTGTCTAATTTAAACGTACGTTTAAAATAGACAATTTTTTTTGACAATAATTTTTTCATAAGTATTTGCATATCAATGAGTTATTAAAAAAAATCCTTTATCAATTTTTGTCTAATTTAAACGTACGTTTAAATTATGCAGTCTTTTTATGCTGGCAAGCCTTACTGTCACAGCGCAAGACCTCAATATCTCAGGTATTGTAACTGACGACAAAAGCGAGCCTGTGGTGGGTGCTACGGTTGTTGTTAAAGGTACTACAACCGGCACAAGCACAGGCATCAACGGCGATTACAATTTGGAAAAATTAATAAACAAAAAATAATATGAAGTATTATCTCTTCCTATTAGGATTATTACTGTCCTTTACCGGCTACACAAAAACTGTGTATATAGATGAATTGGATACTCAATTTTTGCTTCAGGACTGGGGCGTGCCTGTTGTTAATAAATCCATTATGCAAACGCCGCTTCAGGTTGCGGGGAAAGAATATCGTCGAGGCATCGGAACCCATTCCATCAGTCGGTTTCTGCTGAATGTTGAAGGAAAATCCCAATCTATTTCCGGATGGGTCGGCGCCGACGACAGGAACGATTTTACTTGTAACATGGAATTTAAGATATTGGCGGATAAACGGGAAATTTGGTCGAGCGGCGTTATGCACAAAGGAATGTCTGCCAAAAAATTTCACCTTTCTTTGAAAGGTGTTCAAAAAATTGCTCTGATTGTAGCCGAAGCCGGCGACGGTATTATGTACGACCACGCCGATTGGTTGGAAGTGAAAATTGAAACTTCAGGAAATGTCACACCCGAACCCGTTGTCCCTGAAAATATCGCAAAGGAAAAATATGTGTTAACACCCCAACCGGGCTTAATGCCGAAAATCAATTCTCCGAAAGTATTCGGAGTACGTCCCGGAAATCCGTTTATCTACACGGTTGCGGCTACAGGCGAAAGACCTGTGAAATTCACAGCTTATCAACTACCCGACGGTTTAACCATTAACGAAGAAACCGGTTTGATTACCGGTTCATTGAAAGAAAAAGGCTCCTATTATATTGTTACAAGAGCTGACAATCAACATGGCGGTGATTCGCGGATTGTACGCATTGAAGTAGGAGACAAAATCAGCCTCACTCCCCCGATGGGCTGGAACAGTTGGAATTGCTGGGGATTGAGCGTGGATGAGAAAAAGGTGAAAGACGCCGCCGATGTGATGAATACCTTCCTTATCAATCACGGATGGACTTACATCAATATTGACGATGGTTGGGAAGCCGAAAAAAGAGATGAAAACGGAGAACTTCAAGGAAATGCCAAGTTTCCCGATTTTAAACGGTTGAGCGATTATATTCATTCCAAGGGATTGAAATTCGGTATATATTCTTCTCCCGGTCCTACTACTTGCGGTGGCTATTTAGCCAGTTATCAATATGAAAAAATTGACGCTAAAACATGGGCTAAATGGGGCGTTGATTATTTGAAACACGATTATTGCTCCTATTCCCAATTCACGCCTTCGCCGACCGAAGATTTAATCAAAGCGCCGTACACGCTTATGCGCGAAGCGCTTGACGAAGCAGACCGGGACATGGTCTATTGCGTCGGCTACGGCGCCCCGAATGTCTGGAACTGGGCAAAAGAAGCGGGCGGAAATTTGTGGCGGACCACAAGGGATATTACCGATGAATGGAATGTCGTGTCGGCCATTGGTTTCTTTCAGGATGTATGCGCGGAGGCTACCGCTCCGGGTTGCTACAACGATCCTGACATGTTAGTTGTCGGCAAACTCGGTTTGGGCTGGGGCGAAAAAGTGCATGATTCGTACCTGACTCCGGACGAACAATATTCGCATGTTTCGTTATGGTGTATTCTGTCGGCGCCGCTTTTGATTGGTTGCGACATGAGCAATATGGATGATTTTACGCTGAATCTGTTGACCAATGATGAAGTATTGGCGGTAAATCAGGATCCGGCAGTAATGCCGGCGCATAAAATAATAACCGAAAACGGACAAATTTGGTGGAAAATGTTGGAAGACGGTTCGTATGCCGCAGGATTTTTTAATGCCGACCCCTATTTTATTCTTTGGGACCAGTCAAGTGGAAAAGAAATTCAACAAAAAAACTATCAAATGATGTTGGATGTGAAAAAGCTCGGAATCACCGGAAAATTTGAAGTAAGGGATTTGTGGCGGCAAAGCGATTTGGGCGAATTCGAAGGTTCATTTTCTACGGAAGTTCCTTACCATGGAGTACGTTTTGTCAAAATAACGCCGAAAAAAATATAAATGATGAATAGACGCCATTTTATATCAGCACTGGGGTTAAGCAGTTGCGGCATGTTAATACCCAATTCTTTGTTAGCCTCGATTCAATCACAACCCGTGTGTGCTCCCGGAATCAAGCCGATAGCCGGTTCTTGGTTCGAATTTCAACACATGGGACATGTGGAAGGTGAATATTGGAACCGCCATCTTGCCGCTTTTACCGCCGAACAATGGAAAGAAAAAGTATTTGAAATACGGGAAATAGGAATGGAATATCTGGTTTTGATGAGTGTGGCGGCAGACGGCAAATCTTTTTATCCCACCTCATTGGCTCCGCCGTTTCCAAT
>BNTQ01000073.1 GCA_025996715.1 Bacteroidia bacterium
CAAGCAACGACCCCCTCATTGTGATTGACGGATTGGCTATGGACAACGAAGGCATCAAAGGCGTTGCCAACCCTTTGGCAATGGTCAATCCCCACGATATCGAAACATTCACGGTGCTCAAAGACGCCTCGGCAACTGCCATTTACGGCTCGCGCGCCTCCAACGGCGTGATTATTATCACTACCAAAAAAGGATACGTGAGTTCCAAACCACAGGTGTATTACGAAGGCAATCTGTCGGTTTCTACTTTGACAAAACGAATGGATGTGCTCACCGGAGATGAAATCAGGGAGTATGCCAATTTGCTGATGTACACCCCTACTCAATTGAGTTTTTTGGGCACCGAAAACACCGATTGGCAAGACCAAATTTACCGCACTGCCATAGGCACCGACCATAATCTAAGCGTATATGGCGGCACCAAATTTATGCCCTATCGCGCATCGGTGGGCTATACCAACCAAAACGGAATTATCAAAACCAGCAATATGCAGCGTGCCACTGCTTCGTTCAATCTCAATCCTACGTTTTTGGACAAACATTTGACCTTTAATATCAACGGAAAGGGGATGTACATTACCAACCGTTACACCGATGGTGATGTGGTGGGGGGTGCTTTGTCGATGGACCCCACAATGCCTGTTTATGAAGATGAACCACAGTATGGCGGTTTTTATCAGCGCAAAAATACCGGCAATTTCAACGACCCCCAATGGACAACAGCCTGGAATACACAAACCACGGCTAACCCTTTGGCTAACTTGGAATTGAAGGACGACCGCGCCAAATCTTATGACGTGATGGGCAACATCGAAGCCGATTACAAAATTCACGGATTTGAAGATTTGCACCTGCACGCCAACTTGGGCGGCGACTATGCAACAGGAACACAAAACACCGTCAATTCGCCTTATTCGTCCTCCGACCACTACTACGGCTGGGACGGCTACGAAACCAAAAATAAATACAACCTATCGTTCAACGCTTATGCTCAATACTACAAGGATTTGGGCAAGCACCACATTGACGCTATGGTGGGCTATGAGTGGCAGCACTTTTACAACGATGGCAACAGAGACGGCAACGGACGCTACCAACCCACGCACAACGACCCCGCATTGGCAGGCACAGAATACAATAGAACCTCCACCGAATGGGCTACCGAAAGTTATTTGGTATCGTTTTTTGGCAGGGTCAATTATTCGTTTTTGGGTCGCTATTTGCTCACCGTAACCGTGCGCGAGGATGGCTCGTCGCGCTTTGCGCCCGACTATCGCTGGGGCTTGTTCCCCTCTGGGGCTTTGAGTTGGAAAATCAAAGAAGAAAGTTTTTTGCAGGATGCCACTTGGCTCTCTACCCTCAATTTGCGCTTGGGTTATGGCAAAACAGGGCAGCAAAACATCAATCAGGGCGATTATCCTTATATGCCCACCTACGTGATGAGCAAAGAGCACGCCAACTATCCGCTGGGCAATATAGATAGCAACGGCAATTATATTTATTACGGCACCTATCGCCCGGGGGCTGTGAACGAAAAAATTACGTGGGAAACCACCACCACCTACAATATAGGCTTGGACTTTGGTTTTTTGCGAGGACGCATCACCGGCGGCATTGATTTGTATTCGCGCGTTACCGACGATTTGATAAATGTGGTGGATGTGCCCGCCGGAGTGAATTTCAAAAATAGGGTCATTAGCAATATCGGCTCGCTCACCAATCAAGGTATTGAATTGTCGGTGAATGCTATGGTGATTCAAACCAAAGATTTTTCGTGGGATGCCGGCTTTAATTTTACCCACAACATCAACGAAATTACCAAACTGACCACCGGCACAGGCGAGGGTTACTATATTCCCACCGGCGGCATTTCGTCGGGCTCCGGCAACAACATACAAGCGCATCGTGTGGGCTATGCCGCCAATTCGTTTCTGGTGTATGAAACCAAAAAAAATGAAAACGGCGAATGGTATTTTGTTGACCGCGCCGGCGGTTCCGACGGCAGTCCCGATGGAAAAATCAATGCCGACGACTTGTATATGTTTCGTAACTCTGCGCCCGACTATATGATAGGTTTCACTTCAAAGTTTACCTACAAAAAATTTGACTTGGGATTTTCTTTGCGCGCCAACATAGGCAATTACGTCTACAACGATGTGCTGGCTGGCAATATGCAGTATGTGGAAAAGAGTAAATTTTACTCTTCAAAAGAGGGAGGGTTTCATAATATATTACAACAGGACTACGATACCTATTGGAATGATTTCAAATCCGATAATCCCAATTTGAATGGCGAATGGTATCTGTCCGATTATTTTATAGAAAATGCCTCGTTTTTGCGCTGCGATAACATCACATTGGGTTACACATTTGATGTGTCCAAAGTGAATTTTCGCGTGTATGCCACCGTGCAAAATCCATTTGTGATTTCAAAATACAAAGGGCTTGACCCCGAATTGAGCAGCGGCATCGACAGCAATATCTACCCCCGCTCTATGGTTACATTGCTGGGATTGAGCGTAAAATTTTGAAACCTGAAACTTGAAACTTTTGAAACACATAAATTATGAAAAATACATTTAAAATAATCAGCGCCGTAGCCGCCATTGTTGTGGGGCTGGCATCTTGCGTAAAGGATTTGGACGTAAATCCCATTGACCCCAATGTGGTGCAGGAGTTCAATCAAGAAGCAGTGTTTGCCAAAATATACGGTACGCTGGGGCTTACAGGGCAAACGGGACCCGATGGCGACGGCGATGTGGACGGGTTGGACGAAGGTACCTCTTCGTTCTACCGTATGATGTGGGAATTGAACGAGTTTCCTTCCGATGAAGTATGGTGGGTGTGGGGCGACGTGGGTGTGACCAATGTCCGTGCTTGTACGTGGAACTCCAGCAATGACCTTGTAAAGGGTTTGTATTCTCGTTTGTACTTTGATATTACTTTGTGCAATTTGTTTTTGAAAGAAACCAATGGTGCAGGCGACGAAAATACCATCAAACAACGTGCGGAGGTGCGCTTTATCAGGGCTTTGAATTATTACTATTTGTTGGATATGTACGGCGAAGGAGTGCCTTTTGCCACAGAGGTGGGCGTGGTACCCATGCCTATCACACGTGCAGATTTGTACAAATATGTGATAGATGAATTAAAAGACATAGAATCGCAAATGTACGCTGATGGCGCAAAACCCTACTATCGCGCCGACCAAGTGGCAGCGTGGCTATTGCTGGCACGCATCTATCTCAATGCCGAAGTTTACACCGGCACGCCCGATTACAATAATGCCGCTCTCTATGCAGGCAAGGTAATGACTTCATCTTACACATTAGCCCCCGAATACAAGCATTTATTTATGGGAGATAACGACCCATTGAGTACCGTGAATCTGGCATCGCAAGAAATTATTTTGCCCATAGCGCAAGATGGTATAGAAACCGAAAATTGGGGTGGTGCTATATTTTTAGTTGCATCTTCACGCATATCGGGTATGAATTTTCCAGGCACCTCCGAGCAGTGGTCTTGTGCGAGGTCAAAAAAGAATTTGGTAGAAAAATTTTTTCCGGGTATTACAAATTCCACTACCATCAAGGGTGATGAAAATTCTTTGCCTGCCATTGCTGCAGACGACCGTTGTCTATTGGTAAATCAAGTAAAAAACGACTTGGATGGTGTTGTTTATGAGGCGACCTTGTTGGGTGGTGCTCAAAATGGCGATGGTGCCGATGGTTTTGGTGCCGGATGGGGCATTGCCAAGTTCTCCAACCTAAAAGTGAATGGAGAACCTGCACGTGATGCCAAATTTCCGGATGTGGATATTCCTTTGTTGCGGATTGCTGAGGCCTACCTCACGTATGCCGAAGCCGTTTATCGCGGCGGCACTGCCGCCAACGGCTCTGCTTTGGATGCCGTGAACGCCTTGCGCACACGCGCACACGCAGACCCTTGCCTTGCCCTCACCGAAGATTATTTGTTGGATGAATGGGCGCGTGAGTTCTATTACGAAGGCCGCCGCCGCACAGATCTCATACGTTTTAATAAATTTGCAGGCAATGTAAATTACAACTGGGAAGGCAAAGGCGATACGCCTGCAGGACAAAATGTGGATGCCAAGTACAACCTATACCCCATTCCGTATAGCGACCTGATGGCAAACCCCAACTTGAAACCCACACAAGGATTTTAGTTTTTAATTTTTTACATTTTTTTTTTAACCCTTTAATTTTTATTTATTATGAAAAGTTTAAAGTATGTAATGAGCGCGGCAGTAGTGTGTCTCGTAGCCGCAGTGTCGTTTGTTGCTTGCGACAAAGACAAAGACAATGGCACAAAAACCCCCACTATAATAGGCGTACAGCCTGTTAGAGTGAACATTGGTGACGAAATTACCATCACGGGGCAAAATTTTGATGGCGTAACTGCCGTAAAATTTGGCGATGTGCAAGTAGCAAAGGCAAACTTTGTGTCGGCTACAAGCAGCATCATCAAAGTAGCAGTGCCCGCAGAAACTACCTTCCCCTGCACTCTTGCATTGGTGGCAGGCGGTGTTAGTTACCCCTACGGCACCAATCTGACGGATGCATCGGTGGCAGCCGAGTATCCCTCTCTTGCGCCGCAGGAGGGCAAGGTTATCATTGTAGCCAAGTTCCTCGAAGCCCCTTGCAACGATGTAGTGTTGCTCGGCAGTTACCACCAGAATGGTGAGGATTGGATTACCACCCCCTCTGAATTGCTCAAGTTTGAGGCGGTTGAGGGCTACGATGACTGGTACAAAGTAGAAGTAGAGTTAACGGAGAGTGCAGCAGGCACAGACGGCGAGATTGGGGCTTTTCTTTTGGGCATAAAACCTGTGCAACTCAAAGGAGACGGCACCTTCAATTGGGACTATCAAACGGGCGATGAAGACCACATTAACGTGTTGGAAGGTGAAGATATAGTAATAATAAAACCTGGTTATGCGGGCGAAGCCAACATCTATTTCTCTGCTGCGGGCGTAGCCGTTTTTGAATTTGATGGCTGGAAAAACGGCAATACACCTTGCGTAGAAAAAGTAAAGCACGACTATACTTTTACGCTCACCTCTACCACTGTGCCCGAAGGTGCTATAGTGAATATCGTGGGCAATTTTGGCGACTACGGCTATCCGGGCTGGGACGCAACGGCAACAGAATTGGAAATGACCAAAGTTAATGCTACAACCTACACCATTACGCTTAATCAGGTGGGCGAAGGCACCGAGTACAAGTATGTTATTAACAAAACTTGGGACAACAACGAGGTGAACGATACCTGCGGCAGTGTAGGCAATCACTTGACAGGTACCGAATCTGCTATTAATAGCACAGTACCTAACTGGAAAGCCTATGGTGATTGTGCTGTGCCTGGAGGAACTGGCACTTTCACAATTACCATCACTGCCGGCTATGTAGAGGGTAGCGATATTATTATCACAGGCAACTTTGCAACAGACAATTGGGGAAATTCAACCCGCGTAATGACATCCAAAGGAGACAATACATTTGAATGGACGGGCGATTATCCTGTAAGTTTTGAATACAAAGTAATTATGCGCAAGGCAAGTTCGGATGATGTTTGGGCAAGTGGCGACAACGTTACCTTTAATGGCTCAAACTTTGATGCAGATTTTGCATTCCCTGAATAAATCTGTATAGCATTTCATAAAAAAAGCACGGCTTGGGTCGTGTTTTTTTTATTTTTATGATTGCAACAATGTTTCAGAAATTTATGGTGTTTTAAGGCAGGGAGTACACCTGCGTTCGTTCGAGATTTCTCGCTACGCTCGAAATGACGGTCGGCTTTTGTCGGAGAGTGTGGCTGCAGTGGCGGCGAAGCCGCCGCTGCAGCCACTAAAAAACCACCACGCGCATGTCATTCTGAGCGTAGCGAAGAATCTGTTACGTTGGTGTTATATTTTCCAAGTTCCGTAGCGTAGGACAAGGTTTTGCGAAATTGTCCGTAGGACATTCCTATCAATAGAAAAAACATTTGGCAGCCGCTGTGATAGCGCGCGGACAGCCACTGTTTTTCAAGGCATTGCTCTTGCGCCGCGCGCCATCATGCGAATGTGTGTTTTCTATTGATATGCAAGCCCTATCGGGCTAAATAGCACCTCAAAAAAAGAATTAACCGTGGGTATTTGCAATTGCAAAAAATGTTGTACCTTTGTGAAGATATATAATGATATATGAATATGAATAAGTATGCTCAATATTTTTGCAGTGGTTTTTTCTATTTTTTAGGATTAGAAAAAAATCCTGTTGGAAGGTTGTATCGTGGTATAGAAGATGACATGAAAAATATCACTAATGATTGGCGTAACGTAGGCAAAGATATAAAAATTGCGTATGAACAAGAAGTCTATAAATAAAATGTCGGGCGATGCTATACATGTGTCGCATTAACAAATTGAGATGGTTAGCGGACCCATACCTGCTCCAGACGTCTTAGCCAAGTATGATGTGATTATTCCCGGTGCTGCCGAACGCATTTTGCGTATGGCAGAAAAAGAAGCAGCAGTTAGACATTCTAACAATATTACAATTTCAAATCATGCCATAAAGTTAGCAAAATTGGGTGTAATGTTTGCTTTTATTTCTGTGCTAATGATGTGTGGACTTGTCTTTTATGCACTATGGAGAGGGTTTGATGTGGTAGCAGGGTCTATCGCCGTAGGTGCCATTGCATCAGTGGCAAGTGTATTCATTTTATTTAGAGCAAAGCAAAATAGGCAATAATTATGTGCAAAACCATAGGTATCATAGGCGGGGGGCAGTTGGGGCTGATGCTTGCAGAGGAGGCGGCTTTGCTGGGTGCGCGCACGGTGTGCCTTGACCCTGCTGCCGATGCGCCTGCGTTTCGCGTTGCCAATTCATCCATTGCGGCTGCCTTTGACGATGCCGATGCGCTCGAAAAACTGTGCCGGCAAAGCGATGTAATCACCTACGAATTTGAAAATGTGCCCAGCCGGTTATTGATTGAATTGGAGCGCAAATACAATATCCCACAGGGTTTTGAGCCGCTGTTTGACGCGCAAGACCGTGTGCGCGAAAAACGCAACGCCTTGGCAAACGGGCTGCAAACGCCACAATTTGCAGAGGTAAACGATGAGGCATCGTTGCTGGCTGCCATTGAGCAAGTGGGTTATCCCTGCGTTTTTAAAACCCGCACGCTGGGCTACGATGGGCACGGACAGGCGGTTTTGCGCTGTGCAGAGGATATAGCCAAGGTAAAAAACTTAATCGACACCCCTGCTATTTTGGAGCAGTTTGTCCCCTTTGACTACGAGGCAAGCATAGTGATGGTGAGCGATGGCAAGGATATTATTCATTTTCCCATTGGCCGCAATGTGCACCGCGATGGCATTTTAGACCTGTGTTTTGTGCCTGCCCAAATGAGCCAAACCGTGCAAAATCAATTGATTGCGGGCAGCAAAGAATTTATGCGGCGTTGCGGCTATCGCGGAATTTTGGCGATAGAATATTTTGTGCGCGGCAACCAAGTGTTGTTCAACGAAATGGCGCCGCGCCCCCACAACAGCGGGCACTACACCATAGAGGGCTGCACCACCAATCAATTTCGCGAGTTGGCACGTTTTTTGTTGGGCAAGCCTTTGCAGTCGCCTCAACTCGTTGCCCCCACGGTGATGAAAAATATATTGGGCGAAGATTTTGACGTGGCGCAATGCATCGCAAAGCAAGGGCTGAACAATGTTTTTGTGCACCTTTATGGCAAAACGGAATGCCGCCCCAAGCGCAAGATGGGGCACATTACTTTTGTGGGCGAGGAGGCTGTGGGCACAATGGCGCAGTGGGATTTCGCAGCAACCACAAACCCGCAAAAGTGAACAAGCCATTCACTATCAGCAATTCAAATCCAAATTGATAGCCGTTGAGCAAGTGCGGCGATGCCTCTTTGAGCACCCACGACAATAGCGGCGAAAGCAGTGCCACCAAAGGAATCCAGCGGTCTTTCACTTGTCGTTTGGTGAACAAGCCAAAGGCAAACAAGCCCAATAGCGGTCCGTAGGTGTAACTTGCCACGTTGTACACCGTATTGATGAGGCTTTGGTTGCCCCATGCGTTGATGAGCAAAATGAGTGCCACAAAGGCGAGCGAGAATCCAAGATGTACAATTTTTCGTTTGCGCGTCAATTTTTTGTCATCATTTTTAAGTCCCAAAATATCAATGGTGAACGAGGTGGTGAGTGCTGCAAGCGCAGAGTCGGCACTCGAATAGGCTGCCGAAATGATGCCAATGATAAAAAAGATTCCCGCAATGGCAGGCAAATAGCCGCCTGTGGCAATCATCGGAAAAATGTTGTCGGGATTGGCAGGCAACGCAATGCCGCTTTGTCCCATAAATGCGTAGAGCAGCACGCCCAGCGAAAGAAAAAGCAGATTGACCGGCAAAAATGCCAAGCCGTAGGAATGCACGTTGCGCTGGGCTTCGCGGAGATTTTTGCAACTCAAATTTTTTTGCATCAAATCTTGGTCTAAGCCCGTCATGGTAATGGTGGTGAAGATTCCCGCCAAAAATTGTTTCCAAAAATAACGCTTGTCGGCAGGGTTGTCAAAAAAGAAAACGCGCGACAAGTCGCTCTCCCTCACGGTTTGCCACAGTCCGTGCCACGACAATCCCATATAATTGGCAATGCTGTAAATAGACAAAGCCAGCGTAGCCAGCAGCGACACGGTTTGCAGCAGGTCTGTCCATATTATTGTTTTGATGCCGCCCTTGTTGGTATAAACAAAAATGAGTGCCACCGTAATCATCACATTCACAAAAAAGGGTATTCCCAATTTATCAAACACAATGGTTTGCAGCACCACCGACACCACCAACAAACGAATGGTGGAACCTAACAAGCGCGAAAGCAGAAAAAAAGATGCACCTGTTTTGTAAGCAGATTTGCCAAAACGCCGCTCCAAGTAAGTGTAGATGGAAGTCAATCCCAGCCCATAATACAGCGGCAGCAACACCTGCGAAACCACCACATAACCCACCACAAAGCCCAGCACCATTTGCACGTAGGCAAATTGTCCGGCACCCACCATCCCCGGCACCGAAATAAAAGTTACCCCCGAAATGCTGGAGCCTATCATCCCTATAGCAATGATGTACCAAGGGTTGCGGCGATTGCCCAAGTAGAATGAATCGGGTTGCAAGCGGCGGGTAGTGAGCCACGAAATGCCCACCAATAGGGCAAAGTAGGCGGCAATGATGAGCAATATGAGGTAGGGCGAAAATGACATCAAAAAATTGAATTTAGCGGACAAGGGTATAAATTACAACAGATTGAAACTTAAACAAACCGATGTCGAAACCTGTTTTTAGCAGCAGATTGTTGCACAAATGTTTGCAACGCAATGAGCAGCGCAAACAAAATAAAGGCGCAAATAATCACTGCACATTTTTCTTGCTGCTCACGCAAAAGGTTGATACTATTGGACAAAATAGACTCTTCAAAAAATGCAGGAGCAGGCGTATCGCACAAATTCCATTTGGCAACAATAGTGCCTTTGTGCAGCAACATCACTCCCGGTGCAAGCCGTGTGGATTTGAGAGCGGTGGCATCTACGGTGCAAAAATCAAAAGGCAAATGACACTGCTCGGCAAATTGTTGGCTGTCGTCGGTTGAAGATGTGGTGAGACCCACTACGGCATACTTTTTGTTGCCGGTGGCCACTGCAATTTTAGTCAAATTTTCTATATCCTCAGCGGTAATGTTGCTCACTTTGGGAATGGCTACAAATAAGGTGTAATCGTTGCGCAGCAAGGAGTCTGTAATATCGCCCCATTGTGGATGTTCCACCACAAAATCGTGAATGGGAGGCACGTAGCCTTTGCTCACAAGAGTTGATTGGCTGCTCACAAACGTCCACGTAGAGTCGTTCCAAGGGCTTTTTTCGGGAGCAAATTGTTGCTGCTCGCCGTCTTTTTCGTAGGTGAGCAATACGTTGTATTGCGCTGTGGGCGCGCCTTGCGGCGTGGTCATTGCCGCCGGCACATTTTGCCCAATGTGGTAGGGCAAAAAGTCAATCAACGGAAGATGGCGCAGGCAGTACAACGACAGCATCCCCCCTGCACCCAACAGCACAACCACCGCAAGCCATTCCCGCACAGGGTTGGTGGTGGATGCACATTGGTTGCGTAAGCAAAACACAACAACAACAAAAGGCAGGATGATGAGATTTTTGTAAAATGTTTGCCAATTGCTAAGCACAATGGCATCGCCAAAGCAGCCGCAATCGGTAACCGCATTGGTGATTGCCAAAACGAGCGTGAGTGCGGTAAAAAATAGCATAAACAACAACGCCACCCACGCCGTGAATTGCGTGCGCAAACGCGCCATCATACACAGTCCCAGCGTGAGTTCGATAACGGCAAGCACAATAGCCAAATAGAGCGCAATGGGTGCCAATGCCGGCCATCCAAATGCCTCAAAGTACTCCTCAAATTTGTAGGCACTGCCCATGGGGTCAATGGCTTTGACAAAACCGGAGAACACAAATAGAATGCCCACAGCCCAACGGCAAACAAAAAATACAAAAGAAAAAAATCGATTATTCATCATAAAAAATTAGGTTTCAAAATGTGCATTTATGAATTGACAGTGATTTCGTGTTGGCTTTGTTGTGAGGCTTCATCCTTAGCATTTTCGCGGGATTCCAACTGTTGCAATTTTTCTTTCACGGCTGCCGCAATGCCGTCGTCGGTGTTGGGGTAGCCATCTACGATGCTCTCGTAGGTGGCTTTTGCCTGAAAGGCATCATCGCGTGCCATATAGGCATCTCCCAACAAAATGAATGACTTGGCAATCCAATACAGATGCGATGTTCCGGAGCGTGAAAGTTCAATGACACGGCTTTCGGTTTTGGCATAATCGCCCACCGAAAAAGCATCTTCTATCAGTTTGTAGCACGCTTCGGCGCCCTCTTTGGTTTTGGCATCTTGGGCTACAATGGCAAAATCGGCTGTGGCTTTGTCTATTGCAGCCGTGGCTTCATAGCATTTGGCACGCATATAATATAGTTCACGCTGCGTTTCTTTTTGCAAATTTTTGTCCTTCAATAAATTTGAAGCCCCCTCAATCACTTTTGCATAATCATGGATAAAATAATCGGCTTGCACCTTGCCTATTTTGGCTTTGCTCAAAGTGTTGCTATTGCTGGCAATCTCTGCCAATTGCGCATAGTAAGCAGATGCTTTTTCGTACAACTCATTGCCAAAAGCCAATGCCGACAAGGCATCCAATGCGCCTTCGGTGTAGTCGTTTTTGGGAAACTGCAACACTGCTTCGTAGTAGGGTATTGCCTCTATGCCTTGCTGGGTGCGGGAATAGGCATCTGCCAAATAAAAATTGACTTCTAACAAAAATGTGCCCGCCGCAAAATCACTGATGTATTTTTTGAGCAGAGATATTGCCAATTGTTGATTGCCCGAAAAATAGGCGTGCTCGGCAGCAGCAAACGAGATAGAGTCTTTTTCGGAGGTTTCGATGCCGCCGCTTTGAAGGGTGCCGGCATATTGAATATAAGCATCAGCATCGCCTTTTTCGATATAGAGCGCACGTATGCCCGACAAGGCACTGCGGGCTTCGGCGGTGCCCGGATAGTCTCGCGCCACTTGTTTGTAGTAATTGAGTGCAGAATCCTGTTGGTTCAAATTCACATAAATAAGCCCCAATTCCAATAAAGATTTAGAATAAAATGCACTTTTGGGTTTGTCCAAATTTTTTTGAAAAGTAGCAATTGCCTGTGTATAATTTTGCACTTGCACATACGAGCGGCCTTTCTCAAACTGAGCATTGTCGGCATATAGCGAAGTGGGGCGATAGGCAATGACCTTGTTCATTTGGGCAATTTTTTTCTCATTGTTCCGCATCAAACCATAACACAATCCGCTTTGAAACAAGGCATAATCAACATCTAAGGCATTGTTGGCAACAGTTTTGTTGTAATGAACTATGGCTTGTTCGTAATTGTGTTGTTTAAAATAGCAGTCCCCTATTCGGTTGTAGGCATCGCACAGCGATGAGTTGGAGGTGGGATTGATGGCAACAAATTTCAAAAACCAGGTCTGTGCTGCCTCGCAATCGTTCAACTTAAAATAACAATACCCCAATCCGTAGTGGGCTGCCTTGTATTCTTCGCTCTGGTAAATGGATGGCGACAACACAAACTCCCTCAACATCACACGCGATGGTTCATATTTTTTTTGACGAAACAACGCTTCGCCTTTCCAATATAGTGCCAGCGCAGCATACTGCGGATTGTACGAAGCGTGCTGCAACGAAGTATCCAAATAGGCAATGGCAGCGGGCAAGTCTTGGTTTTGAAAAAGTTCCACAGCGCGATAGTAGGCAACTCTCTGCATCGCAGTCCACACCTCGGCATCGGGCTTTTTAATGACACGCAACGATTCCCACGCCGCCTTGTAGTTGTGCGACGAAACGTAGGCTTGCATCAGGTAGCGGTTAATTTCGTCGATGTGCGACGACTTGGGATATGCGCTCTGGTACTGCGATAGCGCACTAATGGCATCATTAAAGGGACCGCTGTTGAGGTCAAACATCAGTTTGGCATAGTTGAACATTGCATCTTCTTTGATGACAGGCAAAAAATCCATCTTGGCAGCCTGCGCAAAAGCACGCCCTGCGGCATATCTGTCGTCCACGTGCAGCCATGCATCAGCCAAATAATAGTAGGCCATTTGCGCCAAAGAATCGCGCCCCACCACAATTTGCTCAAACCATTTTGCCGCTTTGGGATAATTTTTGTTTTGATAATAAATGTATCCCAGCAAATAGCGGTCGGAGCGAGTAACTGCCGGTGCGGTGGCTATAAATTTTTCGATAAATGGCAAGGCTTTGTCATATTGTTTTTTGAAATAATAGGCTTCGCCCACAATCCGCGCAATCTCAGGCAGACGCTTGGCAGAGGCATTGTCAATAAAATTTTCGCCCTCGCTAATTACCTTGTTGTAATCGTGCTGCTGATGGTAAATGTGCAAAATATAGTAGGGCACCAATCCTGCAAAAGTTTCGTCGGTTTTCAATGATTCAAAGGCTTTGACGGCTACCGTGTAATTTTTTTGCTCGTAGGCAATGTGAGCAAAATAGTAGGTGGCGGCTGAGGTGTAGCGATTGTCGCTATCTTTGATTCTACGAAACAGCGGCGAAGCCTCTTCAAATCGTTGCAGAACAAAGAGTGCGTAGCCATACTTGAAATAATATTCGGGTTGGTCAACGGCAGAGAGCGAGCCTGCATCAAATGCGTGAAATTCCGCTGCGGCTGCATCATACTTGCTTTCGCGAAAGTAGTATTTTGCCAATAGGTAGTGGGCATCGTTCACTTTTTCGCTCTGCGGATAGTGGGCAATAAATTCGCGCAACAGCCGCTCCATCCCATCATCGTTGAGTTCGTAGGCACAGGCTACATCGTAGAAGGCAATTTGTGCCTGCCATTGCTTGTCGTGCTGCACTTTGGGGCTTTTGAGCAGACGTGCAAATGTTTGCTGCGCAGCACTGTACATTTGTTTTTCGTACAATTCTTGCGCATTGCGAAACAAATTTTGCTCAACGGACATATTAAAGGTGGCTTGTCCGCGTGCCACAAAGCCCGTCAATACTATGATGCAGGCAACAATAAAAATTTTACAATGTGTCATATTTTATTCAATGGTTGAAATATGCTAACGAAGGTAACGGTTTTGCGCAGAAAAACTTTGCTACAAAAACGCAAAGATTGTACAAAAGTACAAAAATAATAAAAAGAAAACCATTGTAAGAATTATTTTTTAAATTTGTGGATTTGATTTTGACCTTTCACAGGCAAAAATGAATTTTTCAACGGATTTTTTAAAATATCGCCTTAAAATTCCTATTAAATGATGTTTTAACAATTTTTAACAACCCAGCCACTTTGTGCGTAGAGCGAGAAATTGAAAATTTTGGGCTTAAAATGCAAAATTTATTTTTTTGTTTGCCACAAAAAGACTACATTTGCATTCGCTTATTCAAAAGTATTAACTCTTTGATTGATAATAAATTACAAAAATAAATGTCCGCAGAGCCATTTGGTCGATTAGATAACTGCCCCGAAATAAGAGAAAAATTACTTCCTTATTGCCGTTTGAAACACGGTGATGTGTGGGAGGACACTATTATAGGACATCGAGTGGGAGTGTTGGACGCTAC
>BNTQ01000074.1 GCA_025996715.1 Bacteroidia bacterium
CCATATCCTCGCCGCGCATTTCACCTTGTAGAATGCTCGCTGCCCCAAAAGGGTAGCCGCGTGTGTATGCTGCCGCTGTTTCGTAATACCCGCATTGAGCGGCATCGTAGGCACCCACCACCGACAAGGATTTGTTGGATGCCATCCTTTGGGAACGGCGCATTGAGTTTCAAGGCGAAGGTCGCCGTTGGGAAGATATTCACCGCTTGGCTGCTGACGATGTCAGCCCTTCGGGCGGCATCCCTGCAAAAGTGGATTACACCAAAATCGCAGATAAGGATATTTTTAACATAGGTAGCACACCCGACCCTGCTTGGTTTACTGCCTCAAAAGCGTTTATTCCCTACACCGACAGACGCTTTTTGTGGCCCATCCCTGTAAATGACGTACTGCGCAACCCCACGCTGGCAGCACAACAGAATGCGGGGTGGTAGGAAAAACCAGAGTTTGATATTTGAATAGCGGATACGCAAGTTTTATACACTAACAAGGGGCAGCGGGAGTTGTCCCTTTTGTTTTTACACATTTTTTGAAACCAATTGTGGAAATATTTGGTGAATTAAAAATAATGTTGTACCTTTGCAGCAGAAATTAAAAATTAAACTTATGGGAACTGACGCATAAATGTACCGTTTAATTAAGCCTGTTATGAATTGGGTTGCATATATAGCCACTATTACAGGCTTTATATGTATATTTTTGAAAGATGCCGTGGCTACACTTGTGGCTTTGGGTGTTTTTTGTTTGCTATTGCTTGGTATTGCCATTTGCATTTTAGTATTTGTTTGGAAACATCTAAAAAACACGACAAGTTATGGTTACGTGGGTCATTCCTCTTTTGTGAAATATGAAACCGAACCGGACGGGAAGCATATCCTTTTTGAAGTTTTCCGGCAAATTCAAAGCAAACAGTTAGTTATGACCGATTTGGATTATGCTTTTAAGTGGACAGGTAGCAAATATCCACGCATTACATCCAAATTACAAAATACGGATGGACAAATATACAAAGGAGTAGCAGGGGAATACGACCACGTAAAACTTATTTTCAAAAGAGCATTGACTTACAACGAGACAGGAAATGTGCATTTTTACGCGGAGTTAGATGATGTTGATGATATTTCTCAACCATACGTGGAGTTTAAGGTGGATGTACCTGTCGAAATTATTCATTATAGAATAATTTTGAAGCACAAACCCAATGATTATCATACTTCGGCAACGCTGAAAAAAAGAAAAATTAATAATCAAACGGGAAATGTAATTTATGAAACTATAGAAAGCGTTGCATTTAACAACTTCTGTAAAAGTTATGAATATCATTTGTTAGAGCCGGAAGTTGGTTATTTCTACCGTATAGAATGGCAGAAGTAATCCGCTTGAGTTTTTAATCCACTCGTCTCCGCCAGAGTTTGATATTTGAGTAGCGGATACGCAAATTTTATACAGTAACAAGGGACAGCGGGAGTTGTCTCTTTTGTTTTTACACATTTTTTGAAAAATAATTGTGGAAATATTTGATGAATTAAAAATAATGTTGTATCTTTGCAGCAATTAACGTCCCTCCATTCTTTCTCGAATGGATCCGAGCCACTTTTTAGTGGCTTTTTTACTAACTTAAAAATGGCATAATGAGCGCACGTGATGGGTTCAATTTTTAATGAGTACGGATATGATTGTCAATAAAGGCAAAGTGGTGTTTCTGGGAAACAATAAGCCCAAATTTACAAACAGCATTATGCCTGATAACGTAATCAAAGACGATAAAATCTACTCCATACCTCCAAAGTGGAAAATATAATTTACAAGCGAAAAAGCAAATACCACCACCACTGTCAGAGTTTGATATTTGAGTAGTGGGTACGCAAGTTTTATACAACAACAAGGGGCAGCGGGAGTTGTCCCTTTTGTTTTTTTGGGGTGTTAGAAAAAAATGTTACCTTTGTGCAATAATTTTAATATACACTACTATGCAAAATACACAAACAAAACCACTAAGCAGCGACCCCGCGATGGACAGGATTATGCGGGAAAATTTAAGTACCCCGGAGGCGTCGCGAGCATTTCTGCTCAAGGCTGGTATCATTACCGAAGATAACCAACTTGCGCCATACCATTTTGTAGAGCCTGAATTTTCCTATCGTTGGGGTTGGCGCGAGTCATCAAAATTAAAATAGGTGGCTATGTATTCAAAATCACACAACCTCATCATCGGGTTTCACGGATGCGATAGGAGTATTCGCGATGCTATTGTGATGGGTGCACCTATGAAACCAAGTACCAATCCATACGATTGGCTCGGCAGTGGTTTTTATTTTTGGGAAAATGGGCTTGTGCGTGCAATGTCGTTTGCGTGTGAAAAACAGTTGAGAGACCAAAAGGCAGGAAAAGATACCATAAAAGAACCAGCGGTACTTGGTGCCGTGATAGATTTGGGACATTGTTTGGATTTTATTAACTCCACCTATCTTTCACTACTTGGTGAAGTGTATGCCCATTTAGAGGCTTTATATCGAAACTTCAACATTGCTATGCCTCGAAATATTGTTACCGAAAAGTCTTTTGACTTGTTGCTACGCTATTTGGATTATGATGTTGTTGAGTTAATGGTTAACTTACAAGAAAAAAAATGCAACGAAACATTTGATTCTGTTCGCGGTGTATTTTGGGAGGGCAACGAGCCGTATCCCAACGCTGGGTTTCGCGAAAAGAACCACATTCAAATCTGCGTCCGCAACCCTAATTGCATCAAAGGATTTTTCATTCCTCGCGAAACTATAGCAGAGCATAAAATTCCATAAAATACATAGTTTTTTTCACCAGAATCCGATATTTTGAATCGTGGGCACGCAAGTTTTGTACAACAGCAAGGACAGCGGGAGTTGTTCATTTTTTTTTTGGGTGAGCAACATTGTTTTTGTACTCTTTTTCGAGTCGTTTTATGCCTTTTTCGCGATTGGAAAGGTCTTTTTTGGCTGGGACACCCAAAATAGTGTCCCAAAATTTGTAAGCAAATGTATATCAATTAGTTACAAAATCGAACTTTTAAAAGTGTCAAAGTTCGGAAAATGTTAAGTCCATTTTAGTATGTTTTGCCTAAACCATAGCGCATATACGGGGTCTATAAAACTCACTTCTTTGTTTTTTATGTCAATGATTTCATCGTTGAGCAGATGTTTTTTTACTTTTGTAACATTGGCAGATGTTCCCAAACCATATTCTTGCATCAGTTTTGCGCTGCTCAATTTTTGGCTATGCCCTGCTGCCACTGCTTTCAAAAAATTGAGTTGCGTAGCACTCATATTTTCGGTGTCTCGTTGGTAGAGTAGGGCATTTTGATGAATCATATCGCCCAGCGCGCTGTCAAAAATTGGCTCGGTGGCGGTGCGTTTGGTGCGCTCCCAAATCAAATGTGAGAGTTGCTGCACATAATAGGAATGTTTGTCCGCCACACTAATAATGCGGCTTACGAGAGCATTGTTAATGCTTTTTCCGGTTGTTGTAAATCGTTCTTTGATAAATTTACTCCATTTTTTTTCTGCTATTTTGTCCAAGTGCATCAAATCACCAAATCGGTAAAACGGCATCGATTGTCGCTCAAAAAGTTCCTGCATCATGTGAAATTTGCTGCCATAGAGGCAGTAGCAAGCGTGCTCGTGTTTTTGCCATACACTGCGCAATAATTTTTGAAATGCGAGCGAATCTTCAAAGCAGGCGATATTTTGAAATTCATCAATGCACACCACTATTCTAATGCCTGTTGCTTCGGCAATTTTATTGGGCAAATTCAAAATTTCATCTGCATTTTTTCTCGCTTCTTTCCAATCAAAACCAAGCGAAAATTCACTTTCGTTGCCCACACCGATTGTAATTTTTGGGGCAATTTTTTGCATAAATTGCTTTAATATGCGTAGCCGTTCCTCTAATTTTGAAGATGTAACCGCAAGAACGGCTTTGGTGTAGGAACTATAAAATTCTTCTTCGCTGCGAATAGCAAACGCATCAAAAAAAGCAACTTTTAGGCTACTGCTTGTGGCTTTGCTGCCCGCCTTATAAACCAATGAGGATTTGCCCCATCGGCGTGGCGAAAGCAATATAGTGTTGATGCCGTTTTTGAAATTGGACATCAAACGTTGAGTTTCTGTTTCGCGGTCAGTAAAAGAAACTTCTCGTACAGCACGTCCAAAATAAAATGGATTAGTAGTTAATTTTTCCATAAATTAATTTTTAACTAATTGATTATCAACAAAATAAAAATAAAAAACTTACCAAATAGTAACTTACCAAGTAGTAAGTTACTATTTGGTAAGTTTTTTATACACTCTCTAAATATAGAATATTGTATAATTGCAAAGGTATGAATTATTTTTGATTTCCAAATAAAATAAATGATTTTTTACATATTATTTTTTTTCTTACCAAATAGTAAGTTACTACTTGGTAAGATTTTTTTTACTTGATAATACTAATTTTAAGGATTCTGTCGTATTTTTTGGTGTAAAAAAATGAGAATAAAAAGCAGATTTTTGAAAAAAATGCTTACCTTTACAACATCACATAACTTAATAAAAATCGTTATGAAAAAATTGTATCAAACATTGTTGTGCGCCTCGCTGCTTGGCGTGGCGGGCTGTACGGGGAGTGGCAAAACTCCGCAACCCGTTAGTGGTGGTTTTGCCAAAGGTGCCGACGTGGGCTGGCTCACCGAAATGGAGGCTGCGGGCAAAAAGTTCTATACCGCCGCCGGCACCGAAATGGAGTGTATGGCGTTGCTCAAATCGTTGGGAATGGATGCCATTCGCCTGCGCGTGTGGGTTGACCCGCCCGGCACTGACGATAAGTATTGCCGCGGAACTTGGAACAACACTGCCGATATGTTGGTCAAAGCACGTCGTGCAAAAGCATTGGGTATGCGCCTGATGATAGATTTTCATTACAGCGACTGCTGGGCTGACCCCGCCAAACAATTCAAGCCTGCCGCGTGGAAAGAACTTAGCGTTGAGGACTTGAAAACCGCCGTAGCCGCTCACACCACCGAAGTGCTCACTGCCCTCAAAAACGAGGACATTACCCCCGAATGGGTGCAGGTGGGCAACGAAACCCCCGACGGAATGCTTTGGGAAACCGGCAGAGCATCTAAGAATATGGCAAACTACGCCTCCCTCAACAATGCCGGCTATGATGCCAGCAAAGCAGTTTTTCCCAATGCAAAAGTGATAGTGCACGTGGACAACGGCTACGACAATGGTCGTTTTTGTTGGCTATATGATGGCTTGAAGGAAAACGGCGGCAAGTTTGACGTGATAGGAATGTCGCTGTATCCCTCATACCGTGAAGGTTACCCGACAGTTGGCTGGCAAAAAACGGTGGATGATTGCATCAAAAATGCCAATGATATGATTACCCGCTACAATACCGAAGTGATGATTTGCGAGGTGGGAATGCCTTGGAATGAGGCGGAAGAAAGCAAGGCGTATTTGACGGCTATTATTGAGGGTACAAAGAATTTGCCCGACGGCAAAGGTCTGGGCGTATTTTATTGGGAGCCGCAAAGTTCGAGCAATTGGAGCGGCTACACGCTCGGTGCTTTTGACAACAACGGCAAGCCCACAGCGGCAATGGAGGCGTTTAAATAATGGACAATGAACAATGGATAATGAACAATGGACAATAGAATAGAGATGAGTGATAAACAATTTGAAACTTTGATTACGGAGACCAATCGCATAGAATACAAACGCGAACTTACCGATGATTTGGAAAAGGAGGTTGTTGCTTTTTTGAATTACAAGGAAGGAGGTTTTATTTATATTGGTATTGATAGAAATGGCAAAACTATTGGCGTGCCCAATGCCGACAAGGATATGCTAAAAATCAAAGACCGGCTGCGTACCAATATCTTGCCGTCTTGCTTGGGGTTGTTTGACGTTTGTTTGGAAGAAAAAGCGGACAAACACATTATCAAGATAATTGTGGCAAGCGGCAGCGAAAAACCGTACTATCTGAAAAAACACGGTATGACAAGCAAAGGCTGCTACATTCGCATTGGCACAGCCGCCGAGCCAATGCCTATGCCAATGATTGAGTCGCTGTTTTCCAAACGAACAAGAAATAATATCAGACGTATTAAATCGCCAAGACAGGATTTGAGATTTGAACAATTAAAGATATACTACGAGGGTGCAGGTTTGCAATTGAATGACCAATTTGCAAAAACACTCGAACTTTTTACCGAAGAAAAACAATATAACTATGTGGCATATCTCCTTGCCGACGAAAATATTGTGTCGATAAAATTGGCAAAATACAGAGGCACTGACCGATATGATTTGATAGAAAATAAAGAATACGGCAACTGTTCGCTCATCAAAGCCACCAAGCAAGTATTGGACAGATTGGAGGTAGAAAATACCACATTTGCAAAAATCACCTCAAAAGAGCGGTTGGAATGGCGTTTGTGGAACCAAGTGGCATTGCGTGAAGCCGTTATTAATGCTATTGTGCACAACGACTATTCGAGTGAAGTTTTTCCAAAATTTGAGATATTTGACAATAGAATTGAAATCACTTCGTATGGCACATTGCCTATTGAAATCAGCAAAAACGAATTTTTTAGCGGAGCCTCAGTGCCGCGCAACAAAGAACTGATGCGGATATTCCGTGATTTGGAGTTGGTAGAATATCTCGGCTCCGGTCTGCCCCGCATTTTGAAGGCTTATGGCAAAAGGTCATTTAAGTTTACGGAAAATTTTTTGCAGATAGTTTTGCCAATAGATAAAGATTTTTTAGAACAAAAAAATGCACAAGAGCATAGTGTTGGTATTCAATTAGATAGCAACGGTACCATGCAAGATACCATGCAAGTTACCCCGCAAGATACCATGCAAGATACCATGCAAGTTACCCCGCAAGATACCATGCAAGATACCATGCAAGTTACCCCGCAAGATACCATGCAAGATACCATGCAAGTTACCCCGCAAGATACCCCGCAAGTTACCCCCCAAGATACCCCGCAAGTTACCCCCCAAGTCGTTGAATTGGTTAAAATATTAAATGCGGAAATGAATCGTCAAGAAATTCAAAGTGCATTAAAATTATTAAATAGGGAAAATTTTAGATTAAATTACCTGAAAACTGCGTTAGAACAAGGTGTAATAGAAATGACGATTCCCGACAAACCCAACAGCAAGTTGCAAAAATATCGGCTCACACCACTTGGGTTGGAGATGAAAAATAGATTGTTATCAAAAAGCAAAACATAATAAATTCAACAACAGCATGAAAAAAAATATCTTTTCGTTTTTTATACTATTTTTTGTCGCAGCGTTGGCAGTGCAGGCTGCTACTCGCACAGAGATATTGCTGCAAAAAAATTGGAAGTTCACCAAAGGTGATTTTGCAGATGCCGTGCAGCCGCGCTTTGACGATAGCAAGTGGGAAACGGTGGCTGTGCCGCACGATTGGGCTATCTACGGACCGTTTGACAAAGCCAACGATTTGCAGGTGGTAGCCATTGAGCAAAACGGCGAGCAAGTAGCCACCGAGCACACCGGACGCAGCGGCGGATTGCCCTACGCAGGGGTGGGATGGTATCGCACCCGCTTCAATGTGCAGAATTTTAGCAAAAACGACAAGCGCGTTGCCCTCATTTTTGACGGCGCAATGAGCGAGGCGCGCGTGTATGTGAACGGGCGCGAGGCTGCTTATTGGGCTTACGGCTACAACGCTTTTCATTGTGATGTAACAGATTTGCTCAACGCCGACGGTGCCGACAATATGCTGGCGGTGCGGTTAGAAAATCGTCCGCAGTCGTCGCGGTGGTATCCGGGCGCAGGATTGTACCGCAACGTGCACCTAGTTGTTACCGACAAAACGCACGTGCCTGTGTGGGGTACGCACATCACCACGCCCTACGTGTGGGAACAGTTTGCGCAAGTAAATCTAAAAATCAATGTGAAAAATGTTGAAGGGGAATTTAAAATAATAACTCAGATAGTAGCAAACAACGGTGAAGTGGTTGCTACCTCTGATAATTATACCGTGCAATTTGCAGATGGTAATAATATATTTGCAGAAGATGGTATTATTGAACAAAATATCATTGTGCAAAATCCGCAGTTGTGGTCGCCCGAAACGCCCCATTTGTACAAGGCTGTGTCGCGTATTTTTGCCAATGGGCAAGAGGTGGATAGTTACACCACGCCGTTTGGCATTCGGGACATCAAGTTGGTGGCAGACAAAGGTTTTTTTCTCAACGGACACAAACGCAAGTTTCGCGGCGTGTGCCTGCATCACGATTTGGGCGCATTGGGCGCAGCCGTCAATACAGCGGCTTTGCGGCGGCAACTCACGCTGCTCAAAGATATGGGCTGCGATGCCATTCGCACTTCGCACAATATGCCCGCGCCGGAGTTGGTGCAACTCTGCGACGAAATGGGTTTTATGATGATGCTTGAGCCGTTTGACGAGTGGGATATTGCCAAGTGCCAAAACGGTTATCATCGTTTTTTTGACGAATGGGCGGAGCGCGATATGGTGAATATGTTGCACCATTTTCGCAATCATCCCAGCGTGGTGATGTGGAGCATTGGCAACGAAGTGCCCACGCAGTGCAGCAAAGAGGGCGCAGATGTAGCACGGTTTTTGCGCGATATTTGCCGCCGCGAAGACCCCACACGCCCCGTTACCTGCGGTATGGACAGGGTGGATTGCACGCTGACAAACGGCTTTGCTACCGTGCTGGATGTGCCCGGACTCAACTACCGCGACCACCGCTATATGGAGGCTTACACCACCTTGCCGCAAAAATTAGTACTCGGCTCCGAAACCGCATCTACAATCAGTTCGCGGGGTGTGTATAAATTCCCTGTGCAACCCAACAACAAGGTGCAGCACGCCGACCACCAATGCTCATCGTATGATATGGAATCCTGCTGGTGGTCTAATTTACCCGAAGAAGATTTTGCCCTTGCCGACGACCACGAATGGACAATCGGACAATTTGTGTGGACAGGTTTTGACTACTTGGGCGAGCCTACTCCATACGATGTGAATGGTTGGCCTAATCACAGTTCAATGTTCGGCATCATAGATTTGGCGGGCATTCCCAAAGACAGATATTATCTCTATCGCAGCATTTGGAACACCACCGACAACACTTTGCACGTTTTGCCGCATTGGAATTGGGCGGGGCGCGAAGGGCAGGCAACGCCCGTGTTTGCTTACACGAATTACCCTTCGGCGGAATTATTTATCAACGGAAAAAGTTACGGACGGCGCACCAAAAACGATTCTACCTTGCAGCATCGTTATCGCCTGATGTGGACAAACTCCGTGTATGAAGCGGGCGAAATCAAAGTGGTGGCGTATGATGCAGCAGGGAAACCCGCTGCCGAAAAAGTGGTGCGCACCGCCGGCGCGCCGCACCACATTGAACTCGTGCCCAACCGCACGCAACTCTCACCCGATGGCGCAGACCTTGCCTACATTACCGTGCAGGTGGTGGATGCGCAAGGCAATCTTTGCCCTAACGACAGCAGGCTGATAAACTTTTCGGTGGCAGGCAACGGGCGCTACAAAGCATCTGCCAACGGCGACCCCACGTGCCTTGACCTGTTTCATTTGCCGCAAATGCACCTTTTTGGCGGGCAATTGACCGCCATTGTGCAATCCAATGAGCAACAAGGGAAATTCACCTTTGAGGCTAAAGCCAAAGGAGTGAAAGGGGGTAAAATTGAGATTGAGGTAAGTACAGGCAAGCAGCGACCAGCGACCAACTAACAGGCGACCATCAACAACACGTTACTATCTTTTTTAATTTACTTTCGTAATCTTCATCACAAAGCCGCCGCCTTGCGCCAAGTCGATGGTCAACTTTTTGCTGGTTGGGAGGGTGATGATTTCCTTTTTGTAGTCGCGGGCTGCCCTGTTGGCATTGATGCCGTCCTTGAAGACTTCTGCTTTGAAATTGCCTTCGCCAAGAAAAGATAAATCCAACGCTAATTGACGGCCATCCCAATTGTTCAATGAACCTACATACCAATCGTTGCCGGATTGGCGGGCAATGCTAACATATTCACCCACCTTGCCGTTGAGCACAACCGTATTGTCCCAAACGGTGGGAACAGTAGCGATAAATGCCAGACATTCCGGCTCTGCCATATAGTTAGAAGGATTGTCGCACAACATATTTAGCGGCGATTCAAATATCACGTATTCTGCCAATTGATGGCAACGGGTACCCTGACTCATTGCCTCGTTATAGACCCCCCTGTAATTGCCCCGAGTTGCGTTGCGCATTGCGCCCTGCGTGTAATCTACGGGACCTGCTACCATTCGGATAAACGGCAGGATTACATCGTAAGTAACCTGGTCAACTTGGTCAACTCTGCTAATCCATTTCATTTGCTCCAAACCGTGTACGCCTTCAAAATTGATGACATTGGGGTACGTTCTTTGCAAGCCTGTCGGTTTGTAAACGCCGTGAAAATCTATCAACAGATGGTACTTTGCGGCAATCGCTGCCGATTTTGCCAAAAACTCAACAATCCGCTGGTCATCGCGGTCCATAAAATCAACCTTGAAACCCTTGATGCCCATTGCCGAATAATGTTTGCAAAAGCCTTCGATATCCTTGTTAAAAGCATAAGAGCCTGCCCACAAAATCAAACCAACGTTTTTGGTAGCGGCATAAGCCGTCAATTCTTTCAAATCAATATCGGGAATGACCTGCCATAAATCGGCTTTTCCGCGCACAGACCAGCCCTCATCCAAAATCACATATTCAATACCATTCTTGGACGCGAAATCAATATAATACTTGTACGTCTGATTGTTAACACCCGATTTAAAATCAACGCCGTAGATATTCCAGTCGTTCCACCAGTCCCAAGCCACTTTGCCGGGTTTTATCCACGAAAAATCCACGTTTTGAGGCGCGGGAGTTGCCAATTTGTAAACCATATCGTTGTTGGCTAATTCCTCGTCTTTTTCCGATACAATAATAACACGCCACGGGAAATTGGTTTTGCCGTTGAGTTGGGCGATAAACGATTCGCGCGACACCACCGCTTCGTGATGCTGATTTCTTTTGCTATGCTCAACTTCTTTGGGGTAGGTGGCAAAAACGCCTTTCAGGCTGTTGGTTTGAGTGCCTTTGTACAAAAACATTCCGGGATAATTCAACAAATCGGCATCGGTGATGCACACTTTTTTTTCTTTTACGCTTTCAATCAAAATCGGGGTAAAAGCCAAACGCTTTGCGTCCCAGTCCGACAAGGCCGCGTAAGTATAAATGTTTTCAAACGAATTGCTAAACTGCTCTTCCAGCGTGGGCTTTATATCGCGCACATAAGGGATAAAAGCCTTGTGGTCGGCGGGGAAATTGAAGTTCACCTCTTCGTTTTGAACGATAAACGGTTTATTCAATACCGAAACAAAACGGTAGGCAATTCCCTCGTCGTACGCACGGAAAACCAGATTGAAGCCGTCGCTAAATTCAAGCGTCTGTTCGTTGTAATTATCCGTAACAGCGCTTTTTTTATAGACCGGCGTAACAATCTTTGCATTGACCGTCCGCGTTGACTCTTTTTTCAATTTGGCGTTTTTGCCAAACACTTTTCCGTCGCCCAGCGTTACGGACACGGCAGACGGTGCAATCATCACGTCGCCCTCGTGCGCAACCGTGTATTCAATGGCATTGCCCACGGCGATTTGTACGCTTAACTTCCCATTGGGGGAAACTAATTTAACTTGTTTTTGCGCCAAAAGATTGGTGCACGATAGACACAATACCAACAGTATTAAGCCTGTGTTGAAGGTTTTTTTCATAATAATTTTGTTTAATAAATAATGAAAAATTATTTCAATTGCAAAGGTAGTAAAGTTTTTTGAATTGCAAAATATAGCATTTATTTTTATTACCTTTGCACACAAAAATTGATAACATTAAAACGATTATTGGTATGAAAAAATTATCCGTATTGCTTATGGCTGTGATAATAACCACTGCGGCGTTGGCTGCCAATGACCCTGTGAAAATTGAGCGCGTTGAACCATTGAGTTGGTGGGTGGGTATGAAGCACCCGCTGCAAGTGATGTTCTATGGTAAAAACCTTTTGGGAAGCAAGGTTAGCATTAACTCTGCGGACATTGTTATCAAAGCGGTGCACAATGCCGCAAGTCCCAACTATTTGTTTGCAGACCTTGAAGTGTTGCCTGCGGCAAAGGCTGGAACTTATATTTTTACTATCGAAAAAAACGGTAAGAAAATAAAACAACCCTACACTTTGGCAAACCGCCGTGCAGGCTCCGCCGAGCGTGAGGGTTTTTCGTCCAAAGATGTGGTGTATTTGCTTATGCCCGACCGCTTTGCACAGGGCAATCCCGCCATCGCCAATTCGTTGAAGGGCAAAGTGGACCGAAAGGATGATTTTGCACGGCACGGCGGCGACATCCAGGGCATCATCAACCACTTGGACTATCTCGCAGACCTTGGTATCACTGCATTGTGGAGTACGCCGCTCACCGAAGACAACGAAGAAAAAGCATCCTATCACGGCTACGCTTGCTCCGATTATTACAAGATAGACCCGCGCTACGGCAGCAACGATTTGTACAAAACAATGGTGGATGCCGCCCACCAAAAAGGCATCAAAATCATCAAGGATATGGTGCCCAATCATTGCGGGGCAGGGCATTGGTGGATGAAGGAACCGCCCTTTGCGCAATGGATAAATCATTACCCCAACTTTGTGCCCAGCAATAATGTACAGGTGGCGCAAATAGACCCATACGCCAGCAAAACAGAACGCGACGTGCACGCCAGCGGTTGGTTTGTAGAGAGTATGCCCGATATAAATTTAGCCAATCCGTATGTGCTCAACTACTTTTCGCAAATGGCGATTTGGTGGATAGAGTGGGCAAACATAGACGGACTGCGCGTGGACACCTATCCGTACAGCGACAAACAAGCGATTGCAGAATGGACGCGGCGCATCGTGAGCGAATATCCCAACTTCAATATCGTGGGCGAGTGTTGGGTAACCTATCCTGCGCTTGCTGCCTATTGGCAGGGCAGCAACCCCAAGTACGACGGCTACGCCAGCCATTTGCCATCGGTGATGGATTTTGCCTTGCAGCAAGCCATTGGCGAAATGTTCAAACAAGATGAAGTGAGCAATTGGTATCAGGGAATGATGAACTTTTACTTTGTTTTGGCGCAAGACTTTTTGTACCAAAACCCTAACAACATCCTCATTTTTGCCGACAATCACGATACCGACCGCTTGGCGCACTACACCAATGGCAATGCCGACAAGCAAAAGTTGGTCATCACCCTGCTGGCTACTATGCGCGGCATCCCGCAAATATACTACGGTACGGAGCAACTTTTGCGCGGCAAATCGGAGCATTGGTTGGATGGGAAACGGGTAGATTTTTTGGGCGGCTGGGCAAGCGATACGGTGAATTTGTTCACCGGCAAAGGGCGCACCCGTGCGCAAGACAGCGTTTACCAGCATACAAAAAGGCTGCTCACGTGGCGCAAAAATGTACCTGCCATTCATCACGGCAAAACGATGCAGTTCTTTCCCGCAACGCCCGCCAATATTTATGCCTATGCCCGCTACACAAACAACGAAGTGGTGTTTGTCATTGTCAACCCCAATGCCAGCAAGCGAGACATTGATTTGAAAACCTACGCCGAAGTATTACAAGGCTACAACGAAGGCATGGAAATTGTGTCCGATAGCAGAATGCAAACAACCGATAAATTTACATTGGAGCCTCGTCAGAGCATTGTTTTGCATTGCAAGAAGTAGTTTTTCTGCGGGATTTTCCTTGCGTTTAACATTTTTTAATAATGATTTATGGCTGTTTTTTGCAAAAAGTTATGAGTTGTAATTTTTTTGTTACTACATTTGCACTATCAAATTTGTCTAATTTAAACCAACGTTTAAATTAGACAAATTTTTAAAAATATCTAATTTTCTAATCCATTGAAAACCAGAGACTTCTGTCTTTGGTTTTTTCTTTTTTCCCTCCAAAAACTGTCTAATTTA
>BNTQ01000075.1 GCA_025996715.1 Bacteroidia bacterium
GCGACGTAGTCGGCTTGCAGCCGGGCTACACTTGGGTCAACAGCAACACCAAACTCACCGTAGCGCAAACCATTTACCCCGCCAAGTACAACGCCGACTCCAACTACAACGACTTTAGTTTGAATATCACGGTGAATGTAACACCGGGCATAGGCAGTGCTAGCGTAAGTCTTAACAACTGGACGTATGGTACGCCCGATACTCTTGTTGTTACATCTACTACCAATGGCGTCGCGGGTGTAACGTATATGTACGATAGCATCACAGGCAACACCTACCACAGCAGCACGCAGCCCAAAAATGCAGGCAGTTACAAAGTAACAGCAACTTTTGCGGCAAGTGCCGACTATCAACAAGTGGAGGCTACCGACAACTTTACGATAGGCAAAAAAATGCTGACGGTAACCGCCGACGACAAGACCGAGACGCAGGGTGCTGCTGCCCATCCGCCGTTCACAGTAAGTTACAACGGCTTTGTGAGTGGCGAAGATGAGGACGACTTGGATACCCAACCCACAGCGAGCACCACAGTAGCAGTGGGTAGTCCGGCAGCGACCTATACCGACACGATAAAGGCATCGGGCGGAGTATCGGGCAACTATGATTTTGTTTACATCCCGGGCACGCTCACCATCACCGACAAGCGCACCGAAACCGTAGTGTGGGATAGTTTGCTGTTCATCTACGATGGCTCGGGGCACAAGCCCACGGCTAAGGTAACCATAGACGGTACATTGGTAACCCTCGCGGTGGATACTGCCAAAACCAACGCGGGCACCTACACTGCCTACGCCCATTTTAATCCTGCCAACGACACCGTAGAATTGTCAGGCTACACCAAGCAGTTCACCATAGTTCCGGATACAGTAAAAGTAACGGCTCGCGATACGAGCAAAATTTATGGTGCTACCGACCCTGCACTTCCTTACACTCGCAGCAAAACTTTGGTAACCGGCAACATGTTTACAGGTGCGCTTGAGCGTGTTGCAGGCGATACTGTTGCAGGCTCGCCCTACGCCATTAGCATAGGCACATTGACGGCAGGCAACAACTACTACATTGATTTTGTGGGTGCTAACTTTAGCATCAACAAAGCACCGCTGACGGTAACCGCCGATAGTAAAACCAAGACGCAAGGCTCCGTCCATCCACTATTCACGGTAAGTTACAATGGCTTTGTGAGTGGCGAAAATGAGAACAACTTGACTACTCAGCCCACAGCGAACACCACAGTAGCAGTGGGCAGCCCCGCAGCCACCTATACGAACGCGATAACGGCATCGGGCGGAGTAGCCGATAACTATGCTTTTATTTACGTTCCGGGCACGCTCACCATCACCAACAAGCGCACCGAACCGGTAGCGTGGGATAGTTTGCAGTTCACTTACGATGGCAACACTCACAAGCCCACGGCTACGGTAACCATAGACGGCACAGTAGTAGCCCTCGAAGTGAGCGGAGAGCAAACCGACACGGGCACCTACAGTGCCTACGCCTATTTTAGCCCTGCCAACGACACCACTACCTTGAGCGGCGACACCGTGCAGTTTAGCATTACGCCCGACACGACTGCTTGGAGCGATACCTTGCTGGTGTTTAACGATTATGCAGTGGTCAAATTGGGCTATAATGCTATCTTTCTCCACCTGCGCAAACTGCGTGAAAATATCGGTTTTCGTCCGCTCGAATGTGAGTGGTACCATAATGGAAACCTGATAGGCACAGGCTTTGTTTACTCAGCAGGCCCCACTCGTCAGCATAAAATTGAGCCGGGAAACTATACTTTTAAGTTAATCGGCGATAGTGCTGTTTATTATTCTACGCCGCAATATCTTGAGGTGAAATTCAAGTCCGCGCTGACTATCTATCCTAACCCTGTTAACAACGAACAACTGCACATCGGCAATGTACGCATGCTGACTGTTGAGAATGCGACTAATAGTCCTACTGTTGAGATTTACAATATCAAAGGAGTATTAGTGCTTGAACTGCCCCTTTTGCCGTTCACCTCCGACAATACTGCCACTATTGATGTGTCTCGGTTGAGGGCAGGTGTTTACATTGTAAAGGTGGGTGAGAATATCTCCAAAGTGGTGGTGCAATAATTAAATTTTTTTATACCTTTGCAAAAAAAATTATTGCGTATGAAAAATCTTACTTATTTCGCATTCCTTGCTTTGCTGGCTGTTTGCTGCGGCAAAACAGGCGGTTTCAAAACGATTGCAACGGACGATAAATCCGCTTGGAACATTGCGGGCGAGGCGGCAATTTCGCCACAAACTTTGGTTTTGAAAGGGAACGAGGCGCGTGCTGCTACCACTTCGTTGTACAAAAATTTCGTTTTAGAATTTGAGTGCAAAACAAGCCAAGGCGCCATTGGTGCCCTGCAATTTCACAGCGACGGAATCAAGGACAACCCAAAAGGATACGAGATATTGATTAACAACAACGCCGAGCCTACCGAATGGCGCAAATCCGGCAGTTTGTCCGCCGTCCGCAATTTTGGCAAATGCTTGGCTTACAACGACACTTGGGTGCCCTTTCGCATTGAGGTTGCCGACAAAAACATCAAGGCATACATTGACGGTGCTTTTGTGGTGGACTACACCGAGCCTGCCCAGCCCTACCGTTTGCCGGCGTATGCTCGGCGGGTTTTGTCGGAAGGGGTATTGGTTTTTGCCAATTATTCTGCCGCGCCCATCGAATTTCGCAATATCCGCGTCAAGACTTTATCGCCCAATTTGACCAATAACAAAGGTGCACAGGACGAACAAAACGACGACATTATTCGTTTGTCGCAACAGAATTTTCCAACCATCGACCAACATCTGCACCTCAAAGGGGGTCTCACCTCCCAAGATGTTGAAGCCTTGACCCGCCAATACGGCATCACCTACGGCATTGCACCCAACTGCGGCAAAAACTTTCCTGTTACCACCGACCATGATATTGACCAGTGGTTAGATACCAACCGACACCACCTTTACCTATTGCCAATGCAAGCCGAAGGCAGAGAATGGTTAGAAATGTTTTCGCCCGCAGCCGTGCAAAAATTCGATTATGTGTTCACAGATGCCCTCACTTGGACAGACGACAAGGGGCGCCGGATGCGCATTTGGATTCCCGAAGAAACTTTTGTGGATAACCAACAGCATTTTATGGATTTATTGGTGAAACGCGCTGTGGGCATCATTTCCACCGAACCCATCAACATCTATGTAAATCCCGCTTTTTTGCCCGACCAATTGTTGCCGCAATACGACGCGCTTTGGACCAAATGGCGGATGACCCAAGTGATTGATGCTTGCGTGAAAGCCGGTGTAGCCATCGAAATCAATTGCCGCTACAAAATTCCTTCGCAAGGGTTTATTCAATTAGCCAAAGAAAAAGGCGCAAAATTTACCATCGGCACCAACAATGCCGGCAAAGAAGACGTTGGCAAATTGGAATACGCCGTAGAGATAATCAAAGCCTGCGGGCTAACTGCTGCAGATATGTGGATTCCTACAAGCAAAAATAGATAAACAATGGATAATTCATCACTTCATAACTTTTATGTATTGTTTTGACGAACAAATAGATTTGCACGGTGCCAACGCCATCAAGGTGGATGTGCTCAAAGAGCGCTATGGCCGCGATGATTTGCTGCCGCTTTGGGTGGCGGATATGGATTTTGGCACGCCCGATTTTGTGCTGCAAGCCCTGCAAAAACGGCTACAGCACCCGATTTTTGGCTACACCAGGGCGGGCAAGGGTTTTGAGACTGCCATTGTGGATTGGCTGCAACAGCAGCACCATTGGGCTATCGACCCTGAGCACCTCGATTTTGTGCCCGGCGTTGTCAAAGCCATTGCCTATTGTGTGCAAGTGTTCACGCAGGCTGGCGATAAAGTGATAATTCAACCGCCGGTGTACCATCCCTTTAAGATGGTCATCGAGGGCAACCGCCGCTTGTTGGTCAATAATTCGCTCAAAATGGTGCAGGGCAAGTACCTTATGGATTTTGACCTGCTCCAACAACAAATAGACGAGCGTTGCAAATTGCTCATTTTGTGCAATCCTCACAATCCGGGCGGTATGGTGTGGGACGCCGCCTCGCTCAAAACCCTTGCCGGCATTTGCGCCGAGCGAGGCGTGTTGGTGGTGTCGGACGAAATTCACGCCGACCTCATTTTGCAGGATGCGCCGCACACGCCCTTTGCCACCGTTTCGCGCGAGGCAGAGCAGAACTCCATCACGCTGATGTCTGCAAGCAAAACCTTCAATGTGGCGGGTTTGTTTGGCTCCTACGCCATTATCCCTAACGCGGGGGTGCGCCGCCAATTTTATCATTATTTGTCGGTCAATGAGTTCAACGAAGGCAGCATATTTGCCTACGTGGCTATGGAGGCTGCCTATCGCAACGGACATCAGTGGTTAAAGGAATTGTTGAACTACCTTAAAGGCAATGCAGCATTTATCGACCATTATTTGCAGGCAAACATCCCGCAAATCAAAGCCTATCTGCCGCAAGCCTCCTATTTGATGTGGTTGGATTGCCGCGATTTGCATCTTTCGCAAAAAGAATTGGAGCGTTTGTTTGTCGATAAAGCCCGATTGGCACTCAATAGCGGCACAATGTTTGGTGCCCAAGAGGGGCAGGGATTTATGCGGCTCAATTTTGCCACCCCGCGTGCCAATTTGCAAATTGCATTGGATAGGTTAAAGGCAGCCTTAAAGTTTTAGTTGAAATGTAATATATTGATAATCAATAAGTTGCAATGAGTATTGCCAACAATTTACAGAGCCTTGAACGCCAACTACCGCCACCCGCCCAAATAGTGGCGGTGTCCAAAACGCGCACTTGTGCCGAAATTATGCAGGCTTACCATAGCGGGCAACGCCGCTTTGGCGAAAGCCGTCCGCAAGAATTTTTGCAAAAAGTGCAACAATTGCCCTGCGACATCGAATGGCACTTTATTGGACACTTGCAAAGCAACAAAATCAAGATGGTGCTGCCCCACGCGCATTTGATACACTCCATCGACAGCGAAAATTTATTGGCAGCCATCGAAAAATTTTGCGCTGCCGGCAACCTGAGCGCACAGGTGCTTTTGCAGGTGCACATTGCCCAAGAGGAAACCAAGTTTGGTTTTGCGCCCGACGAACTAATGCAATTTTTTGCCCAAAACAAAGTGCAACAATATCCGCATATTACACTCAAAGGCTTGATGGGCATAGCCTCCAACACCACCGACATGGCTCTTGTCAAACAAGAATTTTTGACCATCAGCACCTTATTGAAGCAAATACAAACCGCCCATCCTGAGTTGCCGTTTACAGAATTATCCATAGGAATGAGCGGCGACTACGCCCTTGCCGCAGCAATGGGCAGCACATTGGTGCGCATTGGCACCGCCATTTTTGGCGAGCGGGATTATTTAACCTAAAATACGGGAGTATATTATGCCCCTTGCGGAAAAAAGAGTTAATATTATTTGTTATTTCAAAACTTTTATTACCTTTGCAGTCATTGTCTTAACTGTGATTTTAGAGTGATTAAAATGATTTTTATGATTTCGTAATCATATTGAATCAAAAAAATCATCTAAAAATCAAAGTGCAGACATTGAAACATTGAACTCTTAAATTATGGAACAACAAGAGCAAAGCAAGATGCAGCCTTATGCAGAGTCGATGCGTTATTTGAATAATGCAGAGGAAACCTTGCAAAAAGCAGTTAAAGAAGACGGCTACTACAAAGACCGTAAATATGTGCGGGCGGCTTGTGGTATAGCCTATTTGGGCGTGTTGGAAGCATTGGATACATGGTTACAGATGAGAGGTGTGCCTGCACTTTCAAAAAAGCAGCGCAAAAGCATTGAGTTTTATACTGCCCAAATAGCAAAGTTGGATGGTAAACTGAGCATTGAGTTGCACACTGCCTACCGAGTGTTGCACATAGAAGGATACTACGATGGTGTACAGTATGCAAAGACTATACGCAGCGGTTTTGATGTAGCCTACAATATCATAGCCCGCATAAAACCCGCAGTGCCGGAGGAAGAGTTGCAGCAATACCTTGCAACCTACCCAAAGAAAAAAACTCCCTTGTGGAGGCAATTCTACTCGTTTTTGTTTCTTTGAACATTGTTGCAAACTATAATCCCCAAAATATAGTATTTTTGTGGGATTTTTTTACTTTAACCACTGTTACATTATGAAAAACCTAATTGTCCCCATTTTATTGATTATCACGATGTTGTCGTGTGCAAGGTCAAGCAAAAACTCGGCTATTTTGCCGCAGACCGTTGCAAAAACTATTGCTCTGCTTGTCCAAAAGGACAGTGCAGGTAAAGTAATGATTGAAAAGGGCGTAACGCAAACCGCCCAACTATGGCAGGCGCAGGACGGCAGCAACGAAGATTTTGTCCAATTTTGCACCCAAAATTACATTGCCGACCCTGCGTACAAAAAGCAGGTTTTTCTCAAAATCAGCCACTATTTGGAAACGCTCTATGGGCATTTCAACGAAATCAGTTTGCAACTTCAACGCACGGTGCAGGAAACAGGCGATACGGTGCTCGACATCGACGAAATGTTTGCTGCATACAGTGCCGACACGCATCTCAGCGACGATTTTTATGCTAACAAAATTGCGTTTATTATCACCCTGAATTTTCCCGAATTGTCCTTAGCCGAAAAGGAAGCCTTGGGGGCCAACCGCTTGGCGTGGGCATACGCTCGTTTGGGCGACTTGTTCACGGCTCGCATCCCTGCCGCAGTGCAGCAGGCACGCACCGCCGCCCTCAGCGATGCCGACGTTTACATTGCCGATTACAACATTTATGCAGGTCATTTGTTGGACAAAGAGGGCAACAAAATTTTTGCCCAAGACAAAGTATTGCTTTCACATTGGAATTTGCGCGACGAAATCAAAGCAGACTACAACAAAGGGCAGGAGGGTTTGAACCAACAGCAAACCATTTACGAAGTGATGAAGCGCATCGTTGCGCAGGACATTCCACGAGAGGTCATCAATTCGGGGGCTTATGATTGGAATCCTTTTACCAACGCGGTATATCAACACGAAAATGCTATTGCAACTACGCCCGAAAATACAGTTCGTTACCAAAAGTTTTTGAACAACTTCAAAGCCGAATATGCCATAGACCAATACACCGGCAACACCTACATTGACCGCAATTTTGCGCACTCAATGGAGGTTTCGGTGGACGATGCCGAAGCCTTGTTGAGGGCATATTTGTCGTCGCCCGAAATGAAAAAAATCGGCACGCTCATTGCCGCTCGTTTGGGGCGCAACTTGGAGGCGTTTGATATTTGGTACGATGGTTTCAAACCCCGCAGCAACCTCAACCAAGAACAATTAAGTGCGCAAACCCGCACGCTCTATCCCAATGCTGCTGCCATGAAAAAGCAGTTGCCTACCATACTCACCCAATTGGGTTTTGCTCCGCAGCAGGCATCGTACATAGCCGACAAAGTGGCTGTGGATGCGGCTCGCGGCTCGGGGCACGCTTGGGGTGCTGCCATGAAAGGGCAACCATCGCACCTGCGCACGCGCATTGCTGCCGGCGGAATGGACTACAAGGGCTACAACATTGCCATTCACGAGTTTGGGCACAATGTAGAACAAACGCTTTCGCTCTACGATGTCGATTATTACACCTTGGCAGGAGTGCCCAACACGGCGTTTACAGAGGCTTTGGCATTTGTTTTTCAAAAGCGCGACTTAGAGATATTGGGCATCGCCAACAACGACCCCGCCAAAGATGCGATGGACGTTTTGGACAAAGCCTGGCAATTGTACGAAATAGCAGGGGTGTCGCTTTTGGATATTTCGGTGTGGAAATGGCTCTATGCCAACCCCAATGCCGCGCCGCAGCAATTGAAGGAAGCCGTCATTCGCCTCTCCAAAGAGATTTGGAACCAATACTACGCCCCCGTGATGGCTCTCCAAAACGAGCCGATACTCGCGGTATATTCCCACATGATTTCGTATCCCTTGTACCTATCGGCATATTCCTTTGGGCAAATCATCGAATTTCAGTTGGAACAATACCTGCGAGGCAAAAACTTTGCCGCCGAAGTACTCCGCATCTACCGCTTAGGACGGCTAACGCCCAACCAATGGATATTGCAAGCAACAGGCAGCCCGCTCTCGGTGGAGCCTTTGCTGCAAGCGGTGCGGGGAATCAATTAAATTCAGCCTACGGTATCGGCAGCGTTTCTACGAAAAACACTTACAATCGGCGGCTTTTTCTTGGTCGCGGTACATTGTTTGGCGGCGTAGTGCCTCGTCAAAATCTACCAAATGACCGTCAAATTCGGGTCCTTCTACACATGTAAACCGCACTTTGCCGTCCACGCTCACGCGGCACGCGCCGCACATTCCGGTACCGTCCACCATAATGGTGTTGAGGCTCACAATGGTTTTTATTTTGTAGGGCAGGGTGGCGAGGGCTGTAAATTTCATCATAATCATGGGCCCTATTGCCACCACAAGGTCGTAGGTTTTGCCTTGTTTGTCCATCAAATCTTTGAAAAGGTCGGTTACCAAACCGTGAAAGCCTGCGCTGCCGTCGTCGGTGGCCATATAGAGGTTGCGGGCTGCGGCTTTCATTTCGTCGTGCAAAATGAACAGCGATTGGTTTTTGGCGCCCATTATCACATCGGCTTTGGCGCCTTGCTCGCAGAGCCACTTCACTTGCGGATACACAGGCGCAGCCCCCAAACCGCCGGCTACAAAGAGAATGCTTTTGCGCTGCAAGTCTTGGGGCGCGAGTTCAAGCCATTCGGAGGGTTTGCCCAAGGGTCCCACAAAGGTGTCCAAGCAGTCGCCCTCCTGCAAGGCGCAAAGGCGGCGGCTACTAAGCCCAACAATTTGCGTTACAATGGTTACCGTGCCTGCGGCAGCATTGTAGTCGCAAATGGTGAGCGGGATGCGCTCGCCGGTGGCGTGGGTGCGCACAATTACAAATTGCCCGGGCAGTGCCGATGCGGCTACTCTCGGTGCCAATATGTCCATAAGGACAATATCCTTAGCCAAAACCGTTTTTTTTACAATAGGGAACATCTGTTTTTATATTCAAAAGTTAAGTTTAGCGTGAAAGGATGCAAATGTATAATTTTTTTGCGGATAATTTGCAAAAATAAAGACCATTTTTAAATTTAAAAATAGGGTAGGGTATAGTTGTAGTATTTTTTACCTGTTTGATTACAAGTGTAATCAGTAAAATTGGCATTAAATTACAAACGTAAACATCAATTTTACACTTAATGTTACATCTTTATTTATGCGCTTTCAGTTTGTAATTAGTATATCATAATTCGTTGTAAATCAGTTAATTATATCATTCAATAAAACTATTACTTTAATATAAAACGGCGTATTTTGTAGATAATCTTGTAAAAAGTGTAATTAAATGACAGTTTTTATCATATAAATTATTGATAATCTGTATATTGTACAAATAATTGAAGATATTACTTTAAGATAGTTAAAGGCTTAATTAACGCCGAAGGTCTTGAATATGAATAACCGCAAGTAAGCGAAGCGCAACCTGCGAAAAAAGGCAGCCGCAGAATATGGCGCGCGGCACAAAAACAAAGCCTTTAAAAACGCTTGTTGTCCGCGCGCAATCACGGAATTTGCCAAATGTTTCTACCGAGCGATGCATTCCGCTGGAATGCTTTTCCCAATACCTGTGTATTTACACTTGTAAACAACACAGAAGAATAAAATTTACATTTGTAAATACATTTTGTAAATAATTTATATTACATTTGTAACCTCGTTTTTTCACACCTAAATTATGACCTATCATGAAAGACCGTATTTTTCATTTGATGACTGCCGAAGGCTTGACCCCTATTCAATTGGCGGACAAATTGGACGTGCAGCGTTCCGGCATTTCGCACCTTTTGGCGGGGCGCAACAAGCCCGGCTTTGATTTTATCGAAAAAGTGCTCAGGGCATTTCCGGAACTCAACCCCCGCTGGTTCATTTTGGGCGAGGGCGAGCCTTACGAGCAAAGTTCGACACCGCAGCCCGCCGCTACGCAGGCGGAACTTCCCTACGACCTGCCCTACACAGCCCCTGCGCCCGAGGTAGAAAAAAAGCAGGCTGCGCCTGCTTTGCCGACGCAAGCGCCACAGGCTACTTCTGTTGCCCCTGTTGCCATAGAGCAAATAGTGAATTTTTACGCCGATGGCACTTTTCGCCGCTATGTGAGCCAATAATCGCCTCGATGCCTGCCTCAAAATCGTTGATTGTCAAGGTGTTTTTTGAGTTTGTAACCCAAAAATCCCGCGTTTGTCGGTAAATAATGTATTTTGATAGAAAATAAGTTGGTAAAGCATACCACCTGCTCTACTTTTGCAGCGTGTAATTCACTCAAAACCATTATTATCGTATGAAAAAAAATACCTATCACTCGCATAAAATTGGTGCTGCCATTTTTGCGCTGCTGGTCATTGCCGCAGGTGCTTTGCTGCTGTTGTTCAATGTGGGTGTGCTCAAACCTGAATACAAAAGCATCATTTTTTCGTGGCCTGTGCTACTCATCGCTTTTGGGCTTATCCATCTTTTTTTCGCTCGCAACCGAAAGCGCCTATCTGCTATTATTATTTTGGTGGTAGGTGTCCTATTTTTGTTGCCCAAACTGCATTTTAACGGGCTACAATTTTTAATAGGCAATGGATGGGCTATTTGTCTTATCGTTATTGGGCTTATTGTTTTGATACGTATTCTTCACGGACACCACCACCATAAATGGGATTGCGAGCAGGGTCAGCATAAATACTTTCGTTCGCCCACTATTGCCGTGAGAGATGACGGCGAAGACGGCTATGTGGATAGAAACTACGTTTTTGGCGGGACGGCGCACGAAAAAATTAACAACAAAAATTTTAAAGGCGGCGAAATCAATTGTGTTTTTAGCGGCATGGACTTGGATTTGAGCGAGGCTCAATTAGCCAAAGGCACCAACATTTTGGAACTCAATTCTGTTTTTGGCGGCGTCATCATTTATGCGCCCGCTCATTGGAATATCGACCTCAAACAAACAGAGGCTTTTGGCAAATTTGTTGACCGCCGCCCCAAGCCCACCATCGAAGTGGACGAAGATAGCGTGCTCATTATCAAAGGCTCATCAGTGTTTGGCGGGGGCGAAATCCGCTGCAAATAAATTCAGCGACCAACTAACAGCCACCAGCGACCAATGAACCACTGTCCATTGGTCGCTGGTATTGTTCCCCGTAAAATTTTCTTTTGCCCGTCCCGCACGGCGTGCGAATACTAATCGCCAAACCCGCGTTGCCGCATAGCCTCAAAGGTAAGCACTGCCGCCGATACCGACACGTTGAGCGAATCTATGGCACCGCGCATAGGAATTTTGATGCGTTGGTGGGCGTTGTGCAGCCAAAAATCGCTTAGCCCATCGGCTTCGGTGCCCAAAACCACTGCCGTAGCCTTGCGCATATCCACCAAATGGTAGTGGGTGGAGGCTTGCAATTCTGCCGCCAAGATATTGATTTTGTTGGTTTTTAACAAGTCAAAAGCCTCTTCGGAGGTGCAAGTAACTACTTGATTGGTGAACAGGCAGCCAATGCTGGAGCGCACCACATTGGGGTTGTAGATTTCGCATTGCGGGTCGCAAACTATTACGGCATCTACTTTTGCGGCATCGGCGGTGCGCAAAATGGCACCCAAGTTGCCGGGTTTTTCAACCGCCTCCACCACTATCACAAAGGGCTTGGGCTTCAATTGCAGCGAAAACAAAGTATGCGGCTTTTGATGCAGCACTGCCAGCATACCATCGCTGTTGTCGCGATAGGCAATTTTTTGAAAAACAGGCAAGGTAATTTCACAACACCGCTCTGCTGCGGGCAAGTTGGCAACCTTGCAAATTTCGGGGCACACAAACAGCGTTTTTATTCTATAATTGGCTTGCAATGCCAATGCCAACTCGCGCCATCCCTCAATGGTGAACAAGCCGCTATCCTTGCGCACGTGCGGCTTTTCGATGAGATGCAGCGTTTGCTTTATGCGTGGGTTTTGTAGAGATGAAATTATTTCCATAAATAACCTAAAAACAAAAGAGCCTCATCCACCAACGGACAGGCTCTCTTGCCCAATTTAATTCAAACCATGAAAAACAAAAATTATGAAAAAAGTAACTTATTTTGCAACCACGCGAACCATTTCCAAACATTTGTTTGAATAGCCCCATTCGTTGTCGTACCACGAAACTACTTTTGCAAAGTTGGCATCCAAAGAAATGCCTGCTTTTGCATCGTAGATAGAGGTTTTGGCGCAACCGCGAAAGTCGGTAGAAACTACAGCATCTTCGGTGTAACCCAACACGCCTTTTAATTCGCCCTCAGAGGCGGATTTCATGGCTGCGTTGATGTCTGCTTGAGTAGCAGGTTTGTCCAAAACTACTGTCAAGTCAACCACAGAAACGTCCGACGAAGGAATACGCATGGACATACCGGTCAATTTTCCGTTCAATTCGGGAAGCACTTTGCCCACTGCTTTGGCTGCGCCGGTGGACGAAGGAATAATGTTTTCCAAAATGCCGCGACCACCGCGCCAATCTTTTGACGAAGGACCGTCCACTGTTTTTTGAGTAGCAGTAGCAGCGTGAACTGTGGTCATCAAACCTTTTACAATACCAAATTTGTCGTTGAGCACTTTGGCGATAGGAGCCAAGCAGTTGGTGGTGCAAGAAGCATTGGAAATAATGTCTTGACCGGCATATTTGCTGCTGTTTACACCATAAACAAACATGGGGGTGTCGTCTTTGGAAGGAGCCGAAAGGATAACTTTTTTGGCACCGGCTTCGATATGTTTGCGAGCCGTTGCATCATCCAAAAAGAAACCTGTTGACTCAATAACAACCTGAGCACCCACCTCGTTCCATTTCAAGTTAGCAGGGTCTTTTTCGGCTGTTAGGCGGATAGATTTTCCGTTTACAACCAAGTTGTTGTCTTTGACAGACACTTCGCCTTTGAAGCGACCGTGCACCGAATCATACTGCAGCATATAAGCCAAGTAATCCGGAGCCAAAAGGTCATTGATGCCTACGATTTCAATATCGTCTGCAAAATTGTACACTGCCGCACGAAAAACGTTGCGTCCGATACGGCCAAAACCGTTAATACCTACTTTAATTTTTCCCATTTTGTTTATTTATTTAAGTTCAAAAATTCCAAATTGTTCAAACGGCTGCAAAGGTACAAAAAGAATTGTTATTTTGCAATAGAAATTTATTTTTTCTAATAAAATTTTTGATACATTGTAATAATGAAGTTGAAAATCAATGAGTTACCTTGCTCTTGCGGCTTCGTTTTACAGATAAAGTCTTTTTGGGGCGGGGGTGGGAGGGGGTAGCCTTTGCCGTTTTTCTGCTGCGAGATGTCCGCAGCAACCGTCCCACTTTGGGTAATAGGCGATTGAGGTAGCGTTCTTTTTTGGCAGGATAGAGGTCGTTAATAGTAATGAGGATGCCGGTTTCTTCCACTGCGCCAAAGGTACGGTTGAGGCTGCATCCAAAGGTCTTCATCGTGGGCGAGAGGTTCATATAGGAATTGACCAAAGGCGGAATGTTCTCGCCCAAGTTGCGCACGCCTGCCGACAAAATTTTGTAATCCTCGGCGTAGTTATTGCCCACAAAAATGGACTTCATTTTTTCGCGGTCAATGTTGAGTTCCAAAGGCTCAATGGGGCTGAGCAATTGTTCGTTGCAGGGGAAATACTTT
>BNTQ01000076.1 GCA_025996715.1 Bacteroidia bacterium
TGAGGCGTGTCGGCGTTGGCACGCACTTGCAAACGCGCGTGTTTGTTTGCCAACTCCAATAAGGTAGCAAAATCGCCGCTGACTTCGGCATCCACAGTATCTATTTGTCCGCTGTAAACCTTGCCTGTAGAGCCGTCCAATGAAATCCAGTCGCCCTCTTTGAGTTTGGTGTTGCCAATAGCGATGGTGCGTGTTTTGTAGTCAATCACAATGGTGCCCGCACCCGATACGCAGCACTTGCCCATCCCGCGTGCCACAACGGCTGCGTGAGAGGTCATACCGCCGCGTGCCGTCAAAATACCCTCTGAGGCATACATTCCCTTCAAGTCTTCGGGCGAGGTTTCGGTGCGTACCAGCACTACTTTTTTGTTGTCGGCGTTCCATTTTTCGGCATCTTCGGCAAAGAAAACTATTTGCCCTGTTGCCGCACCCGGCGACGCAGGCAAACCTTTGGCAATTGCCGTAGCCTTTGCCAGCGCTGCTTTGTTGAACACAGGGTGCAACAATTCGTCCAATTTTTCAGGCTCACAGCGCAACACCGCCTCTTGCTCGTTAATCATTCCTTCGCGCAACATATCGTTTGCCATTTTGAGCATAGCCGCGCCTGTGCGTTTGCCATTGCGGGTTTGCAGCATCCACAATTTGCCGTCTTGAATGGTAAATTCAATGTCCTGCATATCGCTGTTGTGCCGCTCCAAGTTCTGTTGAATTTTGAACAATTCTTTGTAAACTAATGGCATAGCCTCTTGCAGCGAGGGGTAATTGGCAGCGCGCTCGGTTTCGCTAATACCCTGCGAAGTAGCCCATCGCTTAGAACCCTCGATAGTGATTTGTTGCGGCGTGCGAATGCCTGCCACCACATCTTCGCCCTGCGCGTTGATGAGATATTCGCCGTTGAAAATGGCTTCGCCGGTGGAGGCATCGCGCGTGAAAGCCACGCCTGTAGCCGAGTTTTGACCCATATTGCCAAACACCATCGTTTGCACATTCACTGCTGTGCCCCATTCTTCGGGGATTTTGTTCATTTTGCGATACAAAATAGCGCGCTCGTTCATCCAACTGTTGAACACCGCCATCACTGCACCCCACAACTGTTGCCAAGGGTCGGTAGGAAAATCTTTGCCGGTAGATTTTTTAACGGCTTCTTTGAACAACTTTACCAATTCCTTCAAATCTTCTATATCCAACTCGGTGTCCAATTTTACACCGCGCGTGTGTTTCACTTGTTCAATAATTACTTCAAAGGGGTCTTCGTCTTCCTTGCTCTGGGGCTTCATTCCCAGCACCACATCGCCGTACATTTGCACAAAGCGGCGGTACGAATCCCAAGCAAAGCGGGGGTTGCCGCTCTTTGCAGACAATATCTCCACCACCTCGTCGTTGAGCCCCAAGTTGAGAATGGTGTCCATCATTCCGGGCATAGAGGCGCGTGCACCCGAGCGCACCGACACCAACAGGGGATTGGTTTTGTCGCTGAATTTGGGACCTCCCACCGTAGCCTCCACCTGCTTCATAGCAGCCTCCACCTCGGCTTTTATCAATTCCACAGTGGCAGCCTCGCCCACCTGATAATAGGTGGTGCACACATCGGTAGTGATGGTAAACCCAGGAGGGACGGGCATTCCAATCAAGTTCATTTCGGCCAAGTTGGCACCCTTGCCACCCAGCAAATTTTTCATTTTTCCATTTCCTTCGGCAGTTTTGTTGCCAAAGAAATACACATACTTATCCGCTTGTTTCATAAAAATGTAATAATTAAAATTATGTAATAAATTAAATTTCTGCTAAAAGACTTACAAAGGTGCAAAAAAAAAGTGAGACTAACAAAATAATAATACAACTATTTGTAATTCAATAGATTACGTTTGATTTTGTGAATGTATTTTAATTTGTTTTTGCATCTTTTTTTCAATTCAATGATTGATTTGTAAAAAAATGGTATTTTTGTAAAAAATTTATTTGAAAACATTATGGCGAACGAACGAAAAACCGATAGTTGTAGATATGATAACAAAAGAATTTAGAGATACATATTTAAATAAAATAATCTGTGCCGATTGTTTGGCAACAATGAAAGAAATGCCAAACGATTCGGTTGTAACTAAAAAACAGATAGAGCGACAAGATTTTGTAGATAACGCTATTTTTGAATTATTGCAAACAGTCAATCCAAGCAATAAAGAATTTGATTGGGATATTGAAATGATTGGTGATATTCGAGATGCAATTCAACATTACATTATCAAAAAAACGGATTGTTCAGAACAAGAATTTTACCCTTATATTGAAGAATAATGGAAATACGCGAAACTCAAATAGAGGATATTTTAATCAGTTCACCTGCTTTAATGCGAAAAACATTAAGGTTGGAAGAAGAACCGCGATTGATTGGGCGACAAATCGTTGTCCCGTCAGGGCGTTTGGATATGCTTTACGCTTATCAAAAGGATTTATTTCTTATTGAGTTAAAAGTTGCTACTTTTCAAAAGAAATTCATTGCACAGGTAAAAAATTATCGAAACGATTTGCTTTTGTTTCAAAATCAAGGGAAACTTGTTCAGGGCTACATTCAACCATTTTTATTATTGCCTGAAATAAGCAATTCAAATAAAAAAATGGCAGAATCCGAAGGCGTTTTGTGCGAAGAATATAATCCCGAAAATGTCCTTAAGTATTTTTACAGTGAAAAGTTACGCCCGATAACTTCTTTTGTTGCAAATAAACCGATTGATATTGGAATTTGGAGTATTCATTTGATAAACAAATTCATTTATTTTTTAGGCAAAATCAATTCAATCAAAGAATTGCAGGAAGAAATCGGCGGTTCACCTAAATCATTATACAACAAAATTAAATTTGCCGATGAATTGGGATTAGTAATTTGGAACTCGAAAAATGATTATCTTGCATTGTCGGAGGTCGGCAAAAAATATGTTGCTGCAAAAGACGATTATTTCAAGGATACATTGAGCGAGGAACAGGCAAAATTATTGAGGAGTCAGGTTGTTGAAAATCCGTATAGTTCTTCTGTAATTTTGGGTATTGCGTCAATGGTTGAATGTGTGTTTGCTTTATCAAAAACTTCTTATCCCGTGGCTTTGTCGCTATTAGAAAGTTATTTTACTGTCTATTCCGGTAAGATTTACGATTGGCAAACAGAAAAAGCGCAAAAGCACGGTGCGAAAATGTATTCAAACTATGCGATTGATTTAGGATTGATGGCAAAAACGGATAACAATGTTTATCTAACGCCAGACGGTTTTAAGTTTGTCATTCAATTACAATTACATAAGAGTTTAAAATTAATGAATCATTTAGTTGTAAATTGATATGAAAGAAGTCAAAAAGGAAGATGGAATAGAATTTTACAAGTATTCCAAAGTTCTGATGTTGCAAAAATTTTCATTTGACGGTTTCTTAAAAGAAATCGAAAACGGTAATATTCTTGTAGATTTTGACGCTCGCACCGGACATAATCACGGAACAAAATTTAGGTTAAGGCAAAATTGTTTTACAAATCTGTATGAAAAAGCAACAATAATATTATAAAATTATGGAACATAAAAATAAAGTTACCTCTTTGCAAGAATTTTTCGATTGGATTAACAATAGTGAAACTTGTTGTGTAACAGAACAAGACAGTGATTATTTTGTGGTAGAAGCACCAAATAATGCAGATGTGTATGTTCATTATGACGAAGATGACGGAATTGAAATCGTTGTTGCAAAAACGATAGAAAAGTTGCGTGATTTTGATGCAGACGAGCGGTTTACAGAACTTTGGGAACCCGCATTTGTTGCACAAAATCATTTTAGACCAAGCCAATTTATCAAGATGTTGCAAGAAGATGCGGAAACATTTAGAGAGTTGGCGGGGGACTTAGCAGAATTATAAACGAATTATAAACTTTTAAAAATATAATATTATGGAAGAAGAAAAGATAATATGCGGATCACTATTTGAGGACGATTATTTAATTCGTTCTTTGGGTGGTGGAATTGCTTCGCAACCAGAAGTGGCATTAACTGAATTAGTTGCTAATGCTTGGGATGCAGGGGCTACCGAAGTTAAAATTTTCATTCCCGAAGAAAGAGGACAACGATTAACCATTGAAGACAATGGAATAGGTATGTCGCAAGAAGAATTTCATAATCGTTGGATGAAATTGAGTTATAATCGTATAAAACACCAAGGGAAAAAAGTCGTTTTTCCAAAAGGTGTTGAAAGAACACGGTTTGCCTACGGAAGAAATGGAGTTGGCAGGCACGGCTTGCTATGCTTTAATGACACAGAATATTATATTGCCACAACGAAAAACGGTAAAATGCTTACTGTTACTATAACAACACAAATTAAAGGACAACCAATTGCAATAACAAATGAAAATGAAAGTGATATTGACAAGAATATTCACGGAACAAAATTAGAAGTTATTGTATCTCAAAATTTGCCTAATGTTGAAAAAATCAGAGATATCATTTCTGCCAAGTTTTTACACGACCCTCATTTTACAATAGAAATCAATCGTGTATGCTTACAGTTGGAAGACCTAAAAGGTAATTTAGGACGTACGACAATTAAAATAGCAGATACTAATATATCATTGGAAGCATATTTTATTGATTCTCAAAAATCGTCAAGAAAATCTCTTTATCAAGGAATTGCATTTTGGCAAGGTGGCAGATTAGTAGGCGAACCATCGTGGATTTTAGGACAGGAAATGGTTTTAGATGGTAGAACTACATTAGCCAAAAGATATACATTTGTTATTTCTACAAATGATTTGTCCGATGAAGTAAAAGAAGATTGGACAGGTTTTAGAAATACGGCAACAATGAAAAAAGTTTATAATGAAGTTTCTGCTTATGTAAATGAGAAGTTTGCAGAATTATCTCGCTCTTCTATTACCGAAACAAAAATAAGAATTAAACAAGATTTAAAAGAAAAATTAAAAGACGCTTCACCATTAACTTTGTACGAAATAGACGAAGCAATAGAAAGCATATCAATAGAATCACCCAAAGCAACACCAGAATCATATAATATCGCGATTGAAGCAATTATCAATCTTGAAAAAAGCAAAAATGGGCGCGAATTATTACAGAAATTGGCAAAATTCAATGAAGACGATATTGATGGATTAAATCAAATGCTGGACAAATGGACAGTAAAAGATGCTTTGATAGTATTAAGTGAAATTGATAAGAGATTAACAATTATTGAAGCAATACGCAAATTGTCAAAAGATCCTAATATTGATGAATTGCACATTTTGCACCCATTAGTAACAGAAGCAAGATGGTTGTTTGGACCTGAATATGATTCTGCTGAATACATTTCTAATAGACAATTACAAACAGTAATAAATACGCTATTTAAAGACAAAGTTATTAAACGAAAAGATATAAACTATCAAAAACGACCTGATATTGTTTGTTTTGACAACTCTACAATGTCAGTTACAGGAACAGAAGATTTTGATGCTGAAAATGATTTATCAACTGTTGCAAAAATTTTAATAGTTGAGTTAAAGAGAGGAGGATTCAAAATCACACGAGATGAAAGAAATCAAGCACAAAATTATACAGGCGATATATCATTCTCATTACCAAACGCAAAGATTAACACTTATGTAGTTGGGGACAATATTGCTGATAATGTTGAAAGAATGGTAACTGCTGGGAGAAATGAAGTAGGTAAAGTTTTTGTTTCAACATTTGCCCAATTAGTTGATACCGCAGAAAAAAGATTATTTGGATTAAGAGACAAACTGAGTTCAATGTATGATGATGTACCAGGTATGGATTTATATAGGGATGCAAACGCAAAATTAAAATTCAAATACTAACAATACAATTATGCTTATCTTTGATAATTCTAAATTATATTCAATTGTTCTACATAAAGTTGGTATTAAATTTTTGGAAGAACCCGTATTGTTTTCCAAAAAATTATTATCTGTTGGAGAGGATATAAATAACCTTTTACTTCGTTATTTTCTTTCGCCTTTCAAATCCTCCGAGTACTTCAATTTCTATCACGATATTGATATAAATATGAATGAAGTATTTGCGTGTGCGGGCAAGATTTTTGCTCATCCCGACAGTCTTTTGGAACAGTCGCAAAACCTTGCCAAGCACTTGTATGAGCAAAGTACCCACCCCAAAATCAAGGGCGGTGAGTTCTACGTTGTCTATTTCAAAGATTGCATCCTTGACGGCGAAACGGTAGATGCTGTGGGGTTGTTCAAATCGGAGAATAAGGATACTTTTCTCAAAGTTTTTCCTGCGGGCGATGGCTTTGAGATTGAGAGCGACAAAGGTATCAACATCAATAAATTGGACAAAGGTTGTTTGATATTCAACACCGAACGCGAAAACGGTTATGTGGTGGCGGTGGTGGATAATACCAACAAAGGCGTGGATGCGCAGTATTGGATAGATGATTTTTTGCACGTCCGCCAGCGCAAAGACGAATACTATAACACGCAGAATGTATTGTCGCTTTGTAAGGATTTTGTCAAAAACGAATTGCCGCAACAGTTTGAAGTTTCCAAAGCCGACCAGATAGACATCTTGAACAAATCGGTAAAATTTTTCAAAGAGAAGGACAATTTTAATATGGCAGAATTTGCCAACGAAGTGATTGTGCAACCTGAGGTAATCAACAGTTTCAATCAATACAAATCTGCCTACGTGCAAGAGCACGGCTTGGAACTTGCCGATGATTTTACCATTTCCGATAGCGCCGTCAAAAAGCAAGCCCGCGTGTTCAAAAGCGTGATAAAGTTGGATAAGAATTTTCACATTTACGTGCACGGCAACCGACAACTCATTGAGCAAGGCAGCGATAATAAAGGGAAATTCTACAAGATTTATTACACCGAAGAAAAGTAAATTTCTGTTTGTGGACTAAACATTTTACCCCTTACACCGGATTGTTACTCCCTCGCCCGCAACAATTTTGCCTATCGGAAATGGTAAAATCATCGGCAAGTTCCAAGCCGTGCTCTTGCACGTAGGCAGATTTGTATTGATTGAAACTGTTGATTACCTCAGGTTGCACAATCACTTCGTTGGCAAATTCTGCCATATTAAAATTGTCCTTCTCTTTGAAAAATTTTACCGATTTGTTCAAGATGTCTATCTGGTCGGCTTTGGAAACTTCAAACTGTTGCGGCAATTCGTTTTTGACAAAATCCTTACAAAGCGACAATACATTCTGCGTGTTATAGTATTCGTCTTTGCGCTGGCGGACGTGCAAAAAATCATCTATCCAATACTGCGCATCCACGCCTTTGTTGGTATTATCCACCACCGCCACCACATAACCGTTTTCGCGTTCGGTGTTGAATATCAAACAACCTTTGTCCAATTTATTGATGTTGATACCTTTGTCGCTCTCAATCTCAAAGCCATCGCCCGCAGGAAAAACTTTGAGAAAAGTATCCTTATTCTCCGATTTGAACAACCCCACAGCATCTACCGTTTCGCCGTCAAGGATGCAATCTTTGAAATAGACAACGTAGAACTCACCGCCCTTGATTTTGGGGTGGGTACTTTGCTCATACAAGTGCTTGGCAAGGTTTTGCGACTGTTCCAAAAGACTGTCGGGATGAGCAAAAATCTTGCCCGCACACGCAAATACTTCATTCATATTTATATCAATATCGTGATAGAAATTGAAGTACTCGGAGGATTTGAAAGGCGAAAGAAAATAACGAAGTAAAAGGTTATTTATATCCTCTCCAACAGATAATAATTTTTTGGAAAACAATACGGGTTCTTCCAAAAATTTAATACCAACTTTATGTAGAACAATTGAATATAATTTAGAATTATCAAAGATAAGCATAATTGTATTGTTAGTATTTGAATTTTAATTTTGCGTTTGCATCCCTATATAAATCCATACCTGGTACATCATCATACATTGAACTCAGTTTGTCTCTTAATCCAAATAATCTTTTTTCTGCGGTATCAACTAATTGGGCAAATGTTGAAACAAAAACTTTACCTACTTCATTTCTCCCAGCAGTTACCATTCTTTCAACATTATCAGCAATATTGTCCCCAACTACATAAGTGTTAATCTTTGCGTTTGGTAATGAGAATGATATATCGCCTGTATAATTTTGTGCTTGATTTCTTTCATCTCGTGTGATTTTGAATCCTCCTCTCTTTAACTCAACTATTAAAATTTTTGCAACAGTTGATAAATCATTTTCAGCATCAAAATCTTCTGTTCCTGTAACTGACATTGTAGAGTTGTCAAAACAAACAATATCAGGTCGTTTTTGATAGTTTATATCTTTTCGTTTAATAACTTTGTCTTTAAATAGCGTATTTATTACTGTTTGTAATTGTCTATTAGAAATGTATTCAGCAGAATCATATTCAGGTCCAAACAACCATCTTGCTTCTGTTACTAATGGGTGCAAAATGTGCAATTCATCAATATTAGGATCTTTTGACAATTTGCGTATTGCTTCAATAATTGTTAATCTCTTATCAATTTCACTTAATACTATCAAAGCATCTTTTACTGTCCATTTGTCCAGCATTTGATTTAATCCATCAATATCGTCTTCATTGAATTTTGCCAATTTCTGTAATAATTCGCGCCCATTTTTGCTTTTTTCAAGATTGATAATTGCTTCAATCGCGATATTATATGATTCTGGTGTTGCTTTGGGTGATTCTATTGATATGCTTTCTATTGCTTCGTCTATTTCGTACAAAGTTAATGGTGAAGCGTCTTTTAATTTTTCTTTTAAATCTTGTTTAATTCTTATTTTTGTTTCGGTAATAGAAGAGCGAGATAATTCTGCAAACTTCTCATTTACATAAGCAGAAACTTCATTATAAACTTTTTTCATTGTTGCCGTATTTCTAAAACCTGTCCAATCTTCTTTTACTTCATCGGACAAATCATTTGTAGAAATAACAAATGTATATCTTTTGGCTAATGTAGTTCTACCATCTAAAACCATTTCCTGTCCTAAAATCCACGATGGTTCGCCTACTAATCTGCCACCTTGCCAAAATGCAATTCCTTGATAAAGAGATTTTCTTGACGATTTTTGAGAATCAATAAAATATGCTTCCAATGATATATTAGTATCTGCTATTTTAATTGTCGTACGTCCTAAATTACCTTTTAGGTCTTCCAACTGTAAGCATACACGATTGATTTCTATTGTAAAATGAGGGTCGTGTAAAAACTTGGCAGAAATGATATCTCTGATTTTTTCAACATTAGGCAAATTTTGAGATACAATAACTTCTAATTTTGTTCCGTGAATATTCTTGTCAATATCACTTTCATTTTCATTTGTTATTGCAATTGGTTGTCCTTTAATTTGTGTTGTTATAGTAACAGTAAGCATTTTACCGTTTTTCGTTGTGGCAATATAATATTCTGTGTCATTAAAGCATAGCAAGCCGTGCCTGCCAACTCCATTTCTTCCGTAGGCAAACCGTGTTCTTTCAACACCTTTTGGAAAAACGACTTTTTTCCCTTGGTGTTTTATACGATTATAACTCAATTTCATCCAACGATTATGAAATTCTTCTTGCGACATACCTATTCCATTGTCTTCAATGGTTAATCGTTGTCCTCTTTCTTCGGGAATGAAAATTTTAACTTCGGTAGCCCCTGCATCCCAAGCATTAGCAACTAATTCAGTTAATGCCACTTCTGGTTGCGAAGCAATTCCACCACCCAAAGAACGAATTAAATAATCGTCCTCAAATAGTGATCCGCATATTATCTTTTCTTCTTCCATAATATTATATTTTTAAAAGTTTATAATTCGTTTATAATTCTGCTAAGTCCCCCGCCAACTCTCTAAATGTTTCCGCATCTTCTTGCAACATCTTGATAAATTGGCTTGGTCTAAAATGATTTTGTGCAACAAATGCGGGTTCCCAAAGTTCTGTAAACCGCTCGTCTGCATCAAAATCACGCAACTTTTCTATCGTTTTTGCAACAACGATTTCAATTCCGTCATCTTCGTCATAATGAACATACACATCTGCATTATTTGGTGCTTCTACCACAAAATAATCACTGTCTTGTTCTGTTACACAACAAGTTTCACTATTGTTAATCCAATCGAAAAATTCTTGCAAAGAGGTAACTTTATTTTTATGTTCCATAATTTTATAATATTATTGTTGCTTTTTCATACAGATTTGTAAAACAATTTTGCCTTAACCTAAATTTTGTTCCGTGATTATGTCCGGTGCGAGCGTCAAAATCTACAAGAATATTACCGTTTTCGATTTCTTTTAAGAAACCGTCAAATGAAAATTTTTGCAACATCAGAACTTTGGAATACTTGTAAAATTCTATTCCATCTTCCTTTTTGACTTCTTTCATATCAATTTACAACTAAATGATTCATTAATTTTAAACTCTTATGTAATTGTAATTGAATGACAAACTTAAAACCGTCTGGCGTTAGATAAACATTGTTATCCGTTTTTGCCATCAATCCTAAATCAATCGCATAGTTTGAATACATTTTCGCACCGTGCTTTTGCGCTTTTTCTGTTTGCCAATCGTAAATCTTACCGGAATAGACAGTAAAATAACTTTCTAATAGCGACAAAGCCACGGGATAAGAAGTTTTTGATAAAGCAAACACACATTCAACCATTGACGCAATACCCAAAATTACAGAAGAACTATACGGATTTTCAACAACCTGACTCCTCAATAATTTTGCCTGTTCCTCGCTCAATGTATCCTTGAAATAATCGTCTTTTGCAGCAACATATTTTTTGCCGACCTCCGACAATGCAAGATAATCATTTTTCGAGTTCCAAATTACTAATCCCAATTCATCGGCAAATTTAATTTTGTTGTATAATGATTTAGGTGAACCGCCGATTTCTTCCTGCAATTCTTTGATTGAATTGATTTTGCCTAAAAAATAAATGAATTTGTTTATCAAATGAATACTCCAAATTCCAATATCAATCGGTTTATTTGCAACAAAAGAAGTTATCGGGCGTAACTTTTCACTGTAAAAATACTTAAGGACATTTTCGGGATTATATTCTTCGCACAAAACGCCTTCGGATTCTGCCATTTTTTTATTTGAATTGCTTATTTCAGGCAATAATAAAAATGGTTGAATGTAGCCCTGAACAAGTTTCCCTTGATTTTGAAACAAAAGCAAATCGTTTCGATAATTTTTTACCTGTGCAATGAATTTCTTTTGAAAAGTAGCAACTTTTAACTCAATAAGAAATAAATCCTTTTGATAAGCGTAAAGCATATCCAAACGCCCTGACGGGACAACGATTTGTCGCCCAATCAATCGCGGTTCTTCTTCCAACCTTAATGTTTTTCGCATTAAAGCAGGTGAACTGATTAAAATATCCTCTATTTGAGTTTCGCGTATTTCCATTATTCTTCAATATAAGGGTAAAATTCTTGTTCTGAACAATCCGTTTTTTTGATAATGTAATGTTGAATTGCATCTCGAATATCACCAATCATTTCAATATCCCAATCAAATTCTTTATTGCTTGGATTGACTGTTTGCAATAATTCAAAAATAGCGTTATCTACAAAATCTTGTCGCTCTATCTGTTTTTTAGTTACAACCGAATCGTTTGGCATTTCTTTCATTGTTGCCAAACAATCGGCACAGATTATTTTATTTAAATATGTATCTCTAAATTCTTTTGTTATCATATCTACAACTATCGGTTTTTCGTTCGTTCGCCATAATGTTTTCAAATAAATTTTTTACAAAAATACCATTTTTTTACAAATCAATCATTGAATTGAAAAAAAGATGCAAAAACAAATTAAAATACATTCACAAAATCAAACGTAATCTATTGAATTACAAATAGTTGTATTATTATTTTGTTAGTCTCACTTTTTTTTTGCACCTTTGTAAGTCTTTTAGCAGAAATTTAATTTATTACATAATTTTAATTATTACATTTTTATGAAACAAGCGGATAAGTATGTGTATTTCTTTGGCAACAAAACTGCCGAAGGAAATGGAAAAATGAAAAATTTGCTGGGTGGCAAGGGTGCCAACTTGGCCGAAATGAACTTGATTGGAATGCCCGTCCCTCCTGGGTTTACCATCACTACCGATGTGTGCACCACCTATTATCAGGTGGGCGAGGCTGCCACTGTGGAATTGATAAAAGCCGAGGTGGAGGCTGCTATGAAGCAGGTGGAGGCTACGGTGGGAGGTCCCAAATTCAGCGACAAAACCAATCCCCTGTTGGTGTCGGTGCGCTCGGGTGCACGCGCCTCTATGCCCGGAATGATGGACACCATTCTCAACTTGGGGCTCAACGACGAGGTGGTGGAGATATTGTCTGCAAAGAGCGGCAACCCCCGCTTTGCTTGGGATTCGTACCGCCGCTTTGTGCAAATGTACGGCGATGTGGTGCTGGGAATGAAGCCCCAGAGCAAGGAAGACGAAGACCCCTTTGAAGTAATTATTGAACAAGTGAAACACACGCGCGGTGTAAAATTGGACACCGAGTTGGATATAGAAGATTTGAAGGAATTGGTAAAGTTGTTCAAAGAAGCCGTTAAAAAATCTACCGGCAAAGATTTTCCTACCGACCCTTGGCAACAGTTGTGGGGTGCAGTGATGGCGGTGTTCAACAGTTGGATGAACGAGCGCGCTATTTTGTATCGCAAAATGAACAAAATCCCCGAAGAATGGGGCACAGCAGTGAATGTGCAAACGATGGTGTTTGGCAATATGGGTCAAAACTCGGCTACAGGCGTGGCTTTCACGCGCGATGCCTCCACCGGCGAAGCCATTTTCAACGGCGAATATCTCATCAACGCGCAGGGCGAAGATGTGGTGGCAGGCATTCGCACGCCGCAACAAATCACTATCGAGGGTTCTAAGCGATGGGCTACTTCGCAGGGTATTAGCGAAACCGAGCGCGCTGCCAATTACCCCTCGCTGCAAGAGGCTATGCCATTAGTTTACAAAGAATTGTTCAAAATTCAACAGAACTTGGAGCGGCACAACAGCGATATGCAGGACATTGAATTTACCATTCAAGACGGCAAATTGTGGATGCTGCAAACCCGCAATGGCAAACGCACAGGCGCGGCTATGCTCAAAATGGCAAACGATATGTTGCGCGAAGGAATGATTAACGAGCAAGAGGCGGTGTTGCGCTGTGAGCCTGAAAAATTGGACGAATTGTTGCACCCTGTGTTCAACAAAGCAGCGCTGGCAAAGGCTACGGCAATTGCCAAAGGTTTGCCTGCGTCGCCGGGTGCGGCAACAGGGCAAATAGTTTTCTTTGCCGAAGATGCCGAAAAATGGAACGCCGACAACAAAAAAGTAGTGCTGGTACGCACCGAAACCTCGCCCGAAGACTTGAAGGGAATGTATGCCTCAGAGGGTATTTTGACGGCACGCGGCGGTATGACCTCTCACGCAGCCGTTGTGGCACGCGGGATGGGCAAGTGCTGCGTATCGGGTGCGGGCACCATTGTGATTGACTACAAAACACGCACCATCGCTATTGGCAACACCAAACTCAAAGAGGGCGACTGGATTTCATTGGACGGCTCTACAGGCAAGGTTTACAGCGGACAAATAGATACTGTGGATGCCGAAGTCAGCGGCGATTTTGCTACCTTATTGGAGTTGGCAAACAAACACGCGCGTTTGCAAGTGCGTGCCAACGCCGACACGCCTCA
>BNTQ01000077.1 GCA_025996715.1 Bacteroidia bacterium
ATAACTAATGGCCTCCTTCCAATGATTTTGAAAAACAGCGTTGATGCCCACTCCGTATAAGGCTTCGGTGCTGTCGGCGCGCAAAGCCAGCATCTCCAAATAGATTTTTTTGGCATCAGCGTATTGGTCAAGCGAAGTGAACAACTGCCCAATTTTGGAATAGGCTTCCCAGCATTCTTCGTCGGCGTCAATGGCGTTGTTGTAGGCATCCAAAGCCTTTTGGTGCAGTTGTCCTTTGCGGTACATATCGCCCAATTCTAACATCACTTCGGTGGCATCAGGCTCTTTTTTGAGAAATTTTTTGTACCATTTTGCACTATTGCGAATGTCAAAAACATCGCGGTAGCACCGCGCCAAAGTTAGCATCCATCCCGGCTCTTCGGGGTCTATGGCACAGAGTTGTTGGGCATAAATAATGGCAAATTTTGAGAGGTTGCGCTTTTGCAAAAACTCCACCAAGCCGCTCCATAACATTATTTTTTCTTCGAGGTCGGCAGCCTTTTGTATGTTTTCCATAGCCTGCAAACCCTCCTGCACACGCCCCAATCCAATGAGGACAATGCTTTTCAATTGCTGCAACTCTTCTTCGCCTATATCGCTTTTTGAAAGTTGCTGCACAATTTTCCACGCATCCTCGTATCTATCGGTGGCAATGTAAATTTCGGCTTGGCACAACAGCACGCCGGCATCGTTGGGATGCTGTTTTTGCGCTTCGGCAATGGCTCGCTGGGCATAGTCCATCTCTCCGCGTATGGCAAAGTAATCAATAATGGACTCAAAATCGTCCATCTCAAAATAGGCAGGTTGCCCATCTTGCACCAGCGCTTGGTAGCGATTCAACAATGCCTCAAATTCGGGGTCGTCAAAATAAAAATTGTCGTTGTCAAACATTTTATTGCTTAATAATTTTGCAACCGCAAAAGTAGTAAAAATTTTGCAATAAAAACAACCCAGCCAGAAATGGTAATATTTCTACTGAGTTATTCTTTCTGTAGGTTTAATTTAGCGGATATCTACCAAATAAGAACAAAACAACTGTTTCATACCAAAATCGTTTGCTTTTAACTTCCTTTTTTTCGTTATCGGCCAGAGGGAATAATAAAAACTCTATTCCTATTTGCAGAAATATACCTTGTGTAATACGGTTGTCGGTAAATGTTTTGTTTTCATCATTTATTTGTAAAGAATAAGGGAACAAGTGATAACCCAAAGAGGCAGTTAAACCGGCGCGTTTTCCCATCCATCTACCACCTAATCCTATATCTGCAACACCACCAAAAATATAATCTCTGTTGTCATCATTCGCCCAATAGCCGGCTGTTTCGGCTGCCAATGGTATGCCAATATCAGTGTAGGCAAACAAATGCGGCGTCAAATGATAGCGCAAATCAATAGCAATAGGGAATGTAGTAATGTCGGAATATTGATAGATATTTGCGCCAATGGCGGCTCCTAATGAAAATTTTGGTGTAAGGTAATAACCCAATTTGGCACTCAATTTACCCATTCCCTGTTTAGTATTGGGGTCATAATCATACTTTCCTTTATCTGCCAGCACTCTCCCATATCCCATATCCACAGATAACCACCACGGATGATTTTGTTGAGCCATCGCATATCTTTGCACCATCAGCAAAATTGCAAGTACAAAAAGTATTTTTTTCATCTATTTGAATAAAAAAACGCTCACTATTTTATCAATTAGTTATCTCTATTCCTGTTCTTTGAATTTCGTCAAGAAATCCGGCGTAGTCTTCGTCGCGGGCAATCACGTGAGGCTCAATGCGAATATCGACTTGTCGTGTAAGCCCCCAAATAGGTGGAATAACCTCAAAAAAATCGCCATCAAAATGGTTTACTATTAACGCCACGTCTATATCACTATGTTCGCGAGGGGTACCCTTTGCATACGAACCAAAAAGATATACCTGCTCTATATACATCGGAAAGTTGCTATTTTGCACCAATGTTTTGTATTCTCTTACTTTATCAATAATATCTTCTCTTTTATCCATTGTTGTAGTATTTTGGTTTTAGATAATAAGTCTATACACTTTACATTTGTTAGAGAACGTGCTATTCTTATTTTATACTCAGGATAACGTGCCTCTATGTTCAGTGGTTCTAATGTTTGTATAAATAATGATTGTTCTGTTGAAAATACGTTCTCAAATTCGCCTTTTGTTGTCAAATACATCAGTTTGTGCGTATATGGCGGCGTGGCTTCTTTCAATTTGGTGTAGCAGGCTTTGAAAATTTTTTCGATAGTTTGATGACACATAAAACCAACATACAAATAGCGTTTGGTTTGCAGCATTGCTTCTGCTGTTTCCAAATCATAATCGGATAATCCTATCCAATACTGTATTTGCTCTTGGTTGGTCATAACGAATAATGAATTACAAATGTACGCAAAATTATAGAGCAGTGCGTTCTTTCAACGCCTGCACACATTGTTTTATTCTCTCTATCAACGCCGGCGAGGCGGGCACTAAGGGTAGCCGCAGATAGTTTTGCACCAAGCCCAGCACCGACAATGCAGCCTTTACGCCCACAGGGTTGCCTTCGGCAAAACAGGCTTCGGTGATGGGCAGCAGGGTCAATTGCCATTGTGCGGCGGTGGCAAAATCGCCTTGCAGCGCGGCTTTTACCATGGCAGAGGTGGCGGCAGGAAACGCATTGCCCACCACCGAAATAAGCCCCTGCGCTCCCAACGAAATCAACGGAACCGTAAGTCCGTCATCGCCCGAAATGACCGCAAAATCGGCGGGTTTGCCGCGCAAAATTGCTGCCACTTGTGCCACATTGCCGCTCGCTTCTTTGATAGCCGCAATGTTGGGCACCTCTTTTGCCAAGCGCAGCACGGTTTCCGGCAACAAGTTCACTCCCGTGCGGCTGGGCACATTGTACAATATCACAGGCACCGGCGAGGCTGCCGCAATGGCTTTGTAATGCTCGTACAAACCTTGCTGCGGGGGCTTGTTGTAGTAGGGCGTTATCGATAGCAAAGCATCCACTCCGTCGAAATCGGTTTGCCCAATTTGTGCCGTTACATCGGCGGTGCTGTTGCCGCCAATGCCCACCACCAAAGGCAATCGCGCAGTGTTGTATCGTTTTATTTGCGCCAAAATTTCGCTTTTTTCGCTTTGCGAAAGTGTGGGCGGCTCGGCGGTGGTGCCCAATGCCACCAGATAATCCACGCCGCCTTGCGTGAGATGCTGCACCAATCGTTCAAGTGCTGCTGCGTCTATGCCTTGCTGCTTGTCAAAGGGTGTTATCAAAGCAACACCTGTTCCTTGTAACTTTTTACTAATCATTGGTTTATGATTTTTTATCGGGTGAAAGCATCGACAAATAACGTTTCACTTCTTCAATGTATTGTGTTGTATTGGCTATTTGTTGAGCGTCTATAATCAAGTCGTAGGGGCAGTTTTCGTACAAATGCCCGCCCACCAATAGAGAGGTGTTCACGCACGAAGCCGCATAATGCAACGACTTTACAAAACTCTTGCGGTGCAGGTCAATCACAATGTCGTAATTTTCGGCCAAAAACGCCTCCACTCTATCCGATTCCGGTTTGCCATACCAATTGAGTTCTGTTTTGTCAAACACAACCACTTTGTTGGTAACATACAAATTAGCAGGAATATCACGGTTATTGTAGTATCCCAAAGCAAAGTAGAGAATCCGTTTTTGTCGCAAAAATGTTAAAAAGTTTTTCACATCCTGAGGAATATCGCCTTCTTCTACATAAAATAGCACCCCAATAGAGCGCGCGGTGTCAAAAGATTGGATTTTTTTGTTGCGCAACAAATTCCGATTTCTGCGGCGAATACTTCTTTTGAGTAATATATTTTTGAGTGATTCAAACATTCTATTTAATTTAATTAGTGATAATCAAAAAGTTAAAATAATTGCTTGTCGGTTGTTATTGATTGCTCTCCAATCATTGCTGCCAACTGCGCTTCGTCAATCACAGCAACGCCCAACTGCTTGGCTTTGGCTAATTTGGAACCTGCTTTTTCGCCTGCCAACAAATAGTTGGTGGCACTCGAAATAGTACTGCTCACTTTGCCTCCACACTGTTCTATGCGCGCCTTAAAAGCCTCGCGGGGCTGCGACAAAGTGCCTGTGATGACAAACGTTTTTCCTTGCAAAACATTGTTAATCAACACATTAGCACTACATTCCATTTGCAAGCCCGCTTCACGCAATTGAAACAAAAGTAATACATTTTTTGGGTTGTGCATAAAATCGTACACACTTTTTGCAATTTGTTCGCCCACTTCGTCCACGGCTTGCAGTTCTTCGATGCTGGCATTTTGCAGTGCATCGAGGCTCAAAAAGGCGCGGGCAATGGTTTTGGCAGTGGTTTCGCCCACATAGCGAATGCCCAAAGCAAACAACACGCGCTCAAAAGTCATCGTTTTTGATTTTGCTATGCTTTGCAAGATATTTTCCGCCGATTTTTCGGCAATGCGCTCCAATTGTAATAATGCCTCTTTGCTAATGCTGTAAAGGTCTGCCACCGTTTTGACCAAGCCTTTTTGGTAAAACAATTCGGCGGTTTCTTCGCCCAAACCATCGATGTTCATTGCCTTGCGGCTGATGAAGTGAATAATTTTACCCACAATTTGCGGCGGACAATTTTCCTCGTTGGGGCAGTAGTGCTTGGCTTCGTCGTTGCTGCGCACAAGGGCGGCACCGCATTCGGGACAGTGCGTAATGTACCGCAAAGGCTCGCTGTGAGCGGGTCGCAGCGAAATGTCAACGCCCACAATTTTGGGAATAATTTCGCCGCCTTTTTCTACAAAAACTTTGTCGCCCACGCGCACATCCAACAGTTGTATTTGGTCGGCGTTGTGCAGCGATGCGCGTTTGACGGTGGTGCCTGCCAATTGCACAGGTTCCAAATTGGCAACAGGCGTAATGGCACCCGTGCGCCCCACTTGATAACTCACCGCCAGCAAGGTAGTTGAGGCTTGCTCGGCAGCAAATTTGTAGGCGACTGCCCAACGCGGCGTTTTGGCGGTGTAGCCCAATGCCCGCTGTTGCGCGTAGTTGTTCACTTTTACCACCACGCCATCGGTGTCGTAGGGCAAACTTTTGCGAGCCGCATCCCAATGCTTGATAAAATCAATTACCTCTGCAATGTTGGCACACAAGCGGGTGTGTTCCGATACTTTGAAACCAAACGCCTGTGCGGCTTGCAGACTTTCGTAGTGCGTAGCAAACGGCATCTCTTCGCACAATAGATGGTAGGCAAAATTGTCCAACCGGCGTTTTGCAACTTGTTGCGAATCCAATAATTTGAGTGTGCCCGCCGCCGCATTGCGAGGATTGGCAAAGGCTGGCTCTCCATTGGCAATACGCTCCTCATTCATTTTTTGAAACGAACTATGGGGCAAAATAATTTCGCCGCGCATTTCCAAAGGGCTGGGAACGTTGCCCTGCAAAGCCAACGGAATAGTGCGGATGGTGCGCACATTCACAGTTACATCATCGCCACGAATGCCGTCGCCGCGCGTGAGGGCTTGCTGCAATTGCCCCCGCTCATAGATGAGGCTAATGGAAACGCCGTCAAATTTGAGTTCGCACACGTATTCGACAGTGCCGTCAAACTGCTTGCACACGCGCTCATCAAAGGCTTGCAACTCCTCGGCACTATACACATTGCCCAACGAGAGCATCGGGTAACGGTGCGCAGCACTCACAAATTCGTTGCTGAGGTCGCTGCCCACACGCTGCGTGGGCGAATTGGCATCAAAAAATTCGGGATGCTGCGCCTCCAAATCTTGCAATTCGTGCAGCAAGTGGTCAAATTCGGCATCGCTCACAAGAGGCTGTGCCAGCACATAATAGGCATGGTTGTAACGCTCTAATGTGCTGCGCAAAAGTAGTATGCGGTCGTTGGGTTTCACAAGTTTAAAGTTTCAAATTTCAGGTTTCAAGTTTCAAAAGACTTTCAACATTTATATCCTATTTTAGCACAAAAGTACAAAAAATTTTTGTGCAAAGTTTTTGTAAATGGGAAATTGTATCTTTTCACTTGCTTTGCTTGGCGCGTAATGAATGTGCGCGTAGTATTGCTCTTGTTCGTTAGGGAAATTGCCTGAGCGCACGTCTTGTGCGTATTGTTCAAAGGCGGTTTTGGCGGTTTCGTACATATTGGCGTAGGTAGTGTGTCCGGTTAAATTCTTTGAGCAAATGCTGACAGATAAACGAGAATTGGTGGAAGTCATTTTTTTTCAATAAACATTTTTTGCTTCTATTCATTATCAATGCGTTGGCTGGCGCGGCGTAGGTCTTTTTCTTTGATGCTTTCGCGCTTGTCGTATTGTTTTTTGCCGCGCACAAGGGCAATATCTATTTTTACTAAATTTTTTTCGTTAAAGTAGAGGCGCGTTGCCACAATGGTCAAGCCTTTTTCTTTGACTTTGCGTTGCAACTTTTGCAATTCTTTGTGATGCAGCAACAGTTTGCGGTCGCGCTTGGGGTAATGATTGGCGTAGGTGCCAAAGCGATATTCGCTCACGTGCATATTTTTGACCCACAATTCGCCGTGCTGAAAAAAACAAAAATTATCCACCAAACTGGCTTTCCCCTCGCGAATGGCTTTTACCTCTGTGCCTTGCAGCACAAGGCCTGCCGTGAATCGCTCTACCCATTCGTAGTCAAACGATGCACGTTTGTTTTTGATTTCTATGTGGCAAGAAGTACGCAAAATAAATAATAAAAAATGATGATGATGTGCGCGGCAACAACTACCTGTGTGGCCGGCTATTATTCTGTTTTTGCCACATCGGTGCGCAAGTTTTTTACAATAAATTCTTGCCGCAGTTGAGTATTTTTTCCCATATAAAAATCGAGCAAATCTTGAATCACATCTTCTTTGCTCAATCGCACAGGGTCGAGGCGCATTGTTTTTTCGGCAATAAATGTGCTAAAATCATCGGGCGAAATTTCGCCCAATCCCTTGAAACGAGTGATTTCGGGGTTGGCACCCAATTTTTGTATTGCACGCACACGCTCGTCATAACTGTAACAATAGATGGTTTCTTTTTTGTTGCGCACTTTGAATAGCGGCGTTTGCAAAATATACAAATGATTTTGATGAATAAGGTCAGGAAAAAATTGCAAGAAAAACGAAATGAGGAGCATACGAATGTGCATCCCGTCATCGTCGGCATCGGTGGCAATTACAATGCGGTTGTAGCGCAGGGTGTCCAAACTTTCTTCGATGTCCAAGGCTGCTTGCAACAAATTAAATTCTTCGTTTTCGTAAACGATACGTTTGGAACTTCCGTAGCAGTTGAGCGGCTTTCCGCGCAGGCTAAAAACGGCTTGGGTGTTCACATCGCGGCTCTTTGTGATGGAGCCGCTTGCCGAGTCGCCCTCGGTAATAAATAGGGTCGAAAGCGGCGCAAATTCTTTTTTGGTATCGGTGTAGTGCACTCGGCAATCACGCAATTTTTTGTTGTGCAAACTTGATTTTTTGGAACGCTCGCGCGCCAATTTTTGTATGCCCGAAATGGCTTTGCGCTCTTTTTCGTTGTCCAAAATTTTGTGCAACAGTGTTTCGGCAATATCGGGATGTTTGTGCAAATAGTTGTCCAACAAGGTTTGCACGGCATCGCCCACAAAATTGCGCACCGTAACCCCATTGGGCGACATCAGCCGCGAGCCTAATTTTATTTTGGTTTGCGATTCAAATTCGGGTTCTTCCACTTTGATGCTCACCGCTGCCACAATGGATGAGCGAACATCGGCAGGGTCAAAATCTTTTTTGTAAAACTCTTTGATGGTGCGGACAATGGCTTCGCGAAACGCCGTCAAATGTGTGCCACCCTGCGTTGTATGCTGCCCATTGACAAACGACATATAGGTTTCGCCATAATTATTGTTGTGGGTAAACGCCATTTCAAAATCGCTACTCTTCAAGTGAATAGGGGCATACAAAAAGTTTTCGTCCAAATGTTCGTGCAACAAATCAAGCAATCCGTTTTTTGACACAAACTCTGTACCGTTGATGGATATTATCAATCCTGCGTTGAGGTAGGTGTAGTTGTGCAGCATTTGCTCCACATATTCCATATTGAAAATATAGTTGCCAAACAAGTCGCGGTCGGGCACAAAGGATACCATTGTACCTGTTTTTTCGGTAGTTTTGGCATTCTTTTTTTCTTCTTTCAAAAATCCGCACTCAAAGCGGCCAAAGGATTGTAGCCCTTCGCGATAGGAAAAAATTTCAAACTGCGACGACAAAGCGTTCACCGCCTTGATGCCCACACCATTAAGCCCCACCGACTTTTTGAAAACTTTGCTATCGTATTTTGCGCCGGTGTTCATTTTGCTCGCCACATCAATCACCTTGCCCAACGGAACGCCGCGTCCATAGTCGCGCACCGTAACTCTGCCGTCGTCGGCAACCTGCACGTCGATGCGCTTGCCAAATCCTCCCGCATATTCGTCAATGGCGTTGTCCATCACCTCTTTGAGAAGCACATAAATACCGTCATCGGGAGAGTTGCCATCGCCAAGTTTGCCAATGTACATCCCCGGTCGGCGGCGTATATGCTCCTGCCAATCAAGGGTTTGCACACTTTCATCATTGTAATCCAAAAGGGCTATATTATCCATAATAAAAAAAATTAGTGGCAAAAGTAGCAAAAAATAATCAATATTCCATTTTTTTATTTACATTTGCAGTTCTATCTTTGTGATGTAAATATCATAAATTATTGATTATCAACGTAAAAATAATTCTATTATTTACAATAGTATAGCAATTTTTAATGTCTCAAAAAAAAATCATACGGCAATTTTTGACCATTGTAGCCATTGTGGTGCTGGTGTGCGTTGCTGCCAATTGGATGCATGTGCGCGTTGACCTCACTGCCGACAAGCGTTACACGCTGTCGGAGCAAAGCCGCACGTTGGTTCAAAATTTGGAAGCACCTGTGCTTGTTCGTGTTTATTTGGAGGGCAAAATGCCGCTCAATATGCGCCCTCTGCAACGCAGCGTGCACAGTTTGTTAGAAAATTTGCAGCGATTGTCGTTGCACAAAATTGAAGTGGATTACGTTAATCTCTCTGCCATGAAGTCGCAGCGCGAAAAAGAAACCGCCTACAAGTCGCTCTACGACAAAGGTGCACTACCCTATTTGGTGCAAGAAAAAAACGAACAAGGCGGCATCACGCAAATGGAATTGTTCCCCACAGCCGTTGTCAATATGAGCGGCAAGTCGCACACCATCAATTTTTTGCCGCCCAACAATGCCATCGCAGAGGAAGAAAATATCAACAACGCCATACAGAATTTGGAGTACCTGTTTGCCAATGCGCTGGATATTGTGAGCCGCAAAACCTTCAAAAAAATTGCATTTATCGAAGGGCACGACGAACTCAATGCCCGCCAAACGGCAGATATTACAGAGGAATTGTCCAATTATTTTAGAGTGGACAGGCTACTTTTGCACGGCGAAGTGCATTCATTGGACGGCTACGATGTAGCCGTGGTTGCTAAGCCCCGCTTGGCTTGGAGCGAAGCCGACAAATGGGCAATAGACCAATTTGTAATGCGCGGCGGCAAAATGTTGTGGCTTGTGGATGCCGTAACCGTGCACGAAGACAGCCTATCCAAAGGTTTTCTCACTTTTGGTTTGGTCAACGACATTAACCTCAACGACCTGTTTTTTCGCTATGGGGTGCGCATCAATGCCAATGTGGTGCAGGATTTGCAGTGCGCTATGATACCCGTGAACGTGGCACCCGCAGGAATGCCCAGCAAATTTTCGCCCCTGCCGTGGACATACTATCCCTTGCTCACTTCGTCCGACAAAAGCCCCATCACACGCAGCCTCAATGCTATAAAAACAGAATTTCCGGGCAGCATCGACACTTTAAAAACTGCCGACATCCACAAGCAAGTGCTGTTGAGCAGTTCGCAGTATGCGCTTGTAAAATCGGCACCCTACGCGGTAAGTTTGGAGCAAGTTACGCAAGATATTGAGCCGCAACGATACACGCAAAAATTTGTTCCGGTGGCGGTGCTGCTCAGCGGAGAGTTTACCTCCATTTTCAAAAACCGCGTGTGGCAACAATACCCGCAGTCGCAGCCCGTTGAGATGAGAGAAAAAAGCCCCTTTACGCAGCAAGTAGTGGTGGCGGATGGCGATGTTATTCGCAACGATGTGCTTGCCAACGGCAATGCGTATCCATTGGGCTACGACCGCTACATGAAGCAAGTGCTCTACGGCAATCGCGATTTTATTTGCAACGTCATCAATTTTTTGACCGACGAAAAAGACGTAATGACTTTGCGCAACAAGGTGATTACCTTGCGGTTATTAGATAGGGCGCGGATTGTAAAAGAGCGCTCCAAATGGTTAATTATCAATACCTTAACTCCATTTATAGTGCTCACTATTGGAGGAGGAGTATTTTTGTGGACAAGAAAAAAACGCTGGATTTTATTTGCAACTGATTGATTATTAACGCTTTACAAATTTATTCTTTTAGCAACTATAAATTTTTGAGCGTTCAATGTATTATTTTTTTGTTAAAAATATAAAGATATATTACTTTTGCACGTTATTGGTGTGGTTTAGATATTAGAATTTCATATAACAAAATTTAAATCGTTTAGGCATGAAAAAAATACTTTGTAGCATCATTTTTTGCGCACTTGTTGTGGTTGCTTTTGCCATTAATAAAGGCATCGAAGACACATCCAATGTGCGCATATCCGACCCCGAATTGCGGGCAAACTTGTTGGTGGACGGTCAAAATGGCTTGAGAAAAAGGCTCAAATTGAATGATGAAATTGCCGACAAACTAAAAGAAGCCACGCTCGTTTTGGAAGAAAAATTGCAAAATTTGGTGGAGGACAATCCTGCCCCACGATTTGCAAGTACAACCAAAAAAAAGGGAGATGACATTTTTGATAATTTTTCAAATGAGCGTGATAAAATTTACAAGAGCATTTTGGACAACGCCGCCTACGCTACCTATTCAAAGGCAAAGTGGGGCATCCGTAACGACCTTACCAAAAACATCAAAGCAACCATAGAGGCAAGAGAAAAGGAACGGAAACGCGAGCAGGCTATGCTGGACTCTATAGCCGCTGCCGAAAAACAAAAAGCAGCCATAGCAGCAGCCAAAGCAGCAGCCAAAAAGAAAGGCGGCAAAGCACCCGCAAAAGCACCAGCCAAAAAGGCACCTGCCAAAAAAGCACCCGCAAAAAAGAAAAAGTAATTCAATCATAAAAAAATCCCCGCTCAAAAAAGCGGGGATTTTTTTTATTGTCCATTTTGCCGTCTTTTGAAATCCTGTTTTTGATATGATATTAGTTGCTATCAAGGCATCCCTCGGTAGGCAAGCACAATAACAGCGACCCATGAGCAGTAGCGGCTTATGGCTCGCTGGTTGCTGATTGCTGATAGTTGGTTGTTGAAAAATATACCCTATTGGCGGTATTGCACACTCTATTTTGCCGCTGTACTTTTGTACCGTTGTCAATACGTCGCGAAATTGCCCATTGCAAATTGCCACAGTTTTTTTTATTTTATTTTTTTCTTTAATCATTTAAATTTTTATTACAAATGAAAAACAAATTTTTCTATGCTGCGCTTTTAGCGCTACCGTTCGCACTCTATTCGTGCGACAAAAAAAATGATGCTCCTCCCGTGGATACGGATATGGACGCGCTTATCAATGGCATTTACCGTCCATTGCAAACCCTTAGTTCTTCGTATTCTTTCCTTGTGGAATCTGCAACGGAAACTACAGTGTCTTTTGAAGACCCTGACAATGCACCAGGCCCTTTGGTGAGCCTATTGGACATAAGGCCGGACAACTGGTATGCAGTGAAAGTGTTCAACCGCTTGTATTCAAGTATTGCTTTAGCCAACGATGCCATCAAGCAAATTGAGGAGCATCCGCTGTCTGCCTCATTGACTCAGGATAAAAAAGACTTGCTCATCGCTCGTGCCAAATTCATCCGTGGCTACAACTACTTCCAGTTAGTGCAACTTTACGGTGAAGTGCCTTTGATTTTGACCACTGACGCTTCGTCAATCGACAAAACAACGCGCAAATCTATTGATGAAGTTTATACTCAAATAGTAAGCGATTTGACGGCTGCTATTGAAAAACTTCCGGAAGTAGATAATGCCAACAAATCAAATCCTTCGCAGTTGGCTGCCAAAACTATTTTGGCTAAGGCATACCTCACTTGGGGCTCAAAGCCACTTTCGCAAAGCGACGTTCAGTCTATTGCATCTGCAACAAGCGACCCTGCAAAACCTGCTGTGGACAATGATAAATTGCAACAAGCCATTACTTATGCCAATGCTGTAATCAACAGTGGAAAGTATGAGTTGCTTCCCAATTTCAACAAAATCTGGGGTGTGTCTAATGAAAATAATGCAGAAGTTATTTTCTCTATCCACCACGAAGGTGACGGTATTGATGCACAAGGCAACCACCAAACGCACTGCGGATTTACATTCCCCACCGACGAACGTGCCGAACCTCACATTCAGTGGGCTGACATCACACTCGAAAATGCTATCCCCGATGGTGATGCACGTAAATCTTATTCTTATGTTACTTCTGTATCGTACGAAAAAAGCGGTGATGCCATTGACACGCTGACTTGGCCCCTTAGCATTGTGCGTCCGGGTAAATGGATTCACAGAAAAACCGACGGCACCAACCTTGCAGACGGTGTGGATGTACAATTGAACGACATCGACCACATTGACTTCCGCTTGGCAGAAGTGTATCTTATCAAAGCAGAGGCTGAGTTCTATGCCAACAATGCCGCCAATGCTTTGGCGGCAGTGAACGCACTTCGCACCAGAGCAGGTGTAGCAACATTGGGTTCTATTACCGAAGCCGACTTACAAGCAGAATGGGGCTACGAATTTGCCTTTGAGCAAAAACACTGGATTAACTTGGTACGTTGGAGAACTTTGCTTTCGTCGGTACTTACAAAAGTGCCTACCTATGAATACTACAAACAACCCGAATACACGGATTCTCTTACCTTTGTCGGCACTACCTATAATGGTATTCCGGCAGACCCAACAAGATTTAGTTTCTATAAACACATTAACAAACACTTGCGTGCAAAAGTTGCTAACATCAAAGGTCTCAACTACCGTTTTCCAATTCCTACGGCAGAAGATGGTTCAAGTTTGGGTATTGCACAAAACCCCGGATATTAATTGAAAATATAAGTATCTGTTTTATTACAAAACCTGCCTTTTTGAGGCGGGTTTTGTTTTTTTGCGTGAGGCAAAATATACCGCGTTGGTGGTATTTCGCAGTGCTTTTACTTATTGTACTTTTGTAGCCTTTTACAAATATCTATGAATCACATCTATAAATTTTTAGTCTGCATTGCATTGTTGGCATCTACAATGCAAGCATACGCTGTGCCAATCAACGGCAAGGTAACAGACGAGGCAGGTTTGCCGGTGGTGGGTGCCGTGGTGGTAACCAAAGACGGAGCCGCCAATGGCGTAACTACCGATATTGACGGAGTTTTTGCCTTGCAGGTAACTACATTGCCTGTTAAGTTGGAGATAAGTTTTTTGGGCTATATCACACACAAAATAACTGTGGGGGCGAATGATAAATTGCCGC
>BNTQ01000078.1 GCA_025996715.1 Bacteroidia bacterium
CCCAACATTCCGCAAACTTTTGACCAAGGCGACTCCACGTGGACGCCCCGCAATGCCTCGTCGAGCACAATGGACGGCAAAATGGTTACTCTCAAATGGGGCTTGGCACATAGCGTAAACAACATTTCGGCGTGGATTACCAAGCAGTTTAACCCACAAAACATTGTGGATATTGCCCACAAAATGGGCGTCCAAAGTAACATTCCTGCGGTCAATTCTGTCTTTTTGGGCACTGCCGAAATGAGTCTTTTTGAGTTGGTCAGTGCCTACGCCACCTTTGCCAACAAAGGCGTGCACGTGCGTCCCATTATGGTAACCCGCATCGAAGACCATAACGGCAACCTGCTGAGCAGTTTTGATTATACCGAAAAAACAGAGGCTATCAGCGAACAAACGGCTTACCTGATGACCAATTTGTTGCAAAATGTGGTTGACCACGGCACAGCCATTCGTTTGCGGGGACTCTATGCCCTCAAAGGTCCCATTGGGGGCAAAACAGGCACCACTCAAAACCAATCGGACGGCTGGTTTGCGTGCATCACGCCCAACCTCGCCGCAGGAGCGTGGGTGGGTTGCGAAGACCGCTCGGTGCACTTTGAAAGTTTGCGCACAGGCGGCGGCTCCAACTCTGCGCTGCCCATTTTTGGTATGTTTTGGCAAAAAGTATTAGAAGACAACAACCTTCCTTATCGCAAAAATGCAGCCTTTACTCCGCCTCTCAACATGAGACGAATAAGTTTAGATTGCGATGATGTATCACAAAGTACTCCCGAAAACACTAAAAAAACACTCAATAAAAAAGCCGTGGATGAATTTTTTTAATACCTCATAATGTTATTGATTTACAATATCGCTATCTTTTTTTACGCAACATTGGTGCATTGGGTTGCCCCTTTTAACCATAAGGCGCACTTGTTTGTGCGCGGGCGCAAAGGACAAACACAAAGACTGCAAGAACAACTCTCTATCAAGCGCGGCAACCATCCTATTGTGCATTTTCACTGTGCCTCTATGGGCGAATTTGAACAAGGACGACCCATTATCGAGCAAATGAAAAAGCAATATCCTGAGGTGCAGATATTGCTCACATTCTTTTCGCCATCAGGGTTTGAGGGATGCAAAAATTATGCGGGTGCCGACTATATTGCCTATCTCCCGCTGGATTTTGCAGGTAGTGCCCGCCGTTTTGCATCTGTTGTAAAGCCCGCTGTGTCTGTGTTTATCAAATATGAGTATTGGTATCATCACATCAACGCGCTACAACAATCGGGCACTCAACTTTATCTGGCCTCTGCCATTTTTCGCCCGCAGCAAGTATTTTTTAAGCCCATCATTGGAACTTTTTTTAGAAACATATTGAAGCGTTTTTCTGCCATTTTTGTGCAAGATGAGAACTCTCTCAAATTGTTGCAGGGCTTTGATTTTAGAAACGTTGCGGTTACCGGCGACACACGTTTTGATAGGGTAGTTGCCATTGCAGCACATCCCAAACCGCTGCCGCAATTGGAGGCATTTGCACAAGAGCAAGAGGTGTTGGTGGCAGGCAGCACGTGGCAACAAGACGAAGATTTGCTATTGCAAATTGCCAATAACGATGAGCATTTGCGCATTATTTTTGTGCCTCACGAAATTCATCAGAGCCGCATCAACAAGTTGATGCAACAACTCCAACGACCTGCTGTGCGCTACTCTGCATTGCTCGGCCAGCCTAATTTGCAAGCCAATGACTATCAGTACATTGTTGTGGACAAGATGGGTGTTTTGTCGTCGGTGTATCAATTTGCGCACTACGCCTACATTGGCGGAGGTTTTGGCGCGGGTATTCACAACACATTGGAGGCTGCCGTTTATGGCATCCCTGTGTTTTTTGGCATCAACTATTGCAAATTTAAAGAAGCCAAAGATTTGATAGCACAAGGCGGCGCGTTCTGTGTCAAAAATGCTACACAATTGCACTTGCATTTGCAGAATTTTAAAAAATCGCCATCGCTGTTGGCACAGAGCGGACAAACCGCCAAAAATTATGTTACCCAACATTTGGGGGCTACTCAACTAATTTGTAATTTATTAAAAATCAATAACTTATGAACATATTTTTAAAAAAAATCGGCGCTTTGTGCGCAACTCTTTGTCTTGCCGTTTCGTTGCAAGCGCAGGGTGGTATTCAATTTTTTGAAGGCACGTGGGAGGGTGCAGTAGCCAAAGCCAAAAAGGAGCGCAAAATTATTTTTATGGACGCTTATGCAACTTGGTGCGGACCTTGCAAGTACCTCAAACAAAAAGTTTTTGTGAACGGCGATGTAGGCGCATTTTACAACAAAAATTTTGTGAATTTTGCCATCGATTGGGAGTCGGCAGCAGCAGCACCTTTGCGCAATAAATATCCCTTGCGCGCGTATCCTACCCTGTTTTTGATTGACCCCGCCACCGAGCAAGCCGTTACCAAAGTTGAGGGCGCGCTGGATGCGGCAAACCTCATCAAGTTTGGGGAGCACGGTGTGGACATTGCTGCCGGCAAACAACCTCAAAAATAGCAGGGTTATATTTTTACCAAAACGCCGCCAATACAGTCTTTGCCGCCTGTTGCGGAAGCCATGCAGTTGCATTTATCGTTCAAATACAAAGCACCCAAAAAGGCAAAAATCAAGGCTTCTTTAAAGTCGATGAGTTCTCGCGAGGGCTTGCACAAGGGCGCAGCACAATAGTGGGCAATGCGCTGCATTAAGTAAGTGTTGTGCGCACCGCCGCCTGTTGCTAACACGCGCTTGTGCGCAGCGCAAATAGATACTTGTATTGCAATGTGTTCGCAAAAAGTGCAAAGTTTATCGTAGATTGTTGATGGGCAATTGTTGATGATGTTCAACACCGTATTTTCGACCCACTCCCGCCCCAAAGATTTGCTCCCTTTTTGCGCATAAAAATCCAATTGGTTCAACTGCTGCAACAGTGATGTATCCACAGTTCCCTGCGATGCCCAATGTCCGTCTTGGTCGTACTCTGCGCCTAATTGTTGGCATAGATGGTTGAGCACAATGTTGCAGGGGCACACGTCAAACGCAATGCGCTGCTGCTGCTCGTTGCCAAACGAAACATTGGCAAAACCACCCAAATTGAGGCAAACATCATAGTCGCCAAAAAGCAGCGCATCCCCCATGGGGACAAGTGGTGCGCCTTGCCCTCCCAAGGCTACACTGAGGCTGCGAAAATCAAACAAGGTAGAGCAATGCGCCGCCGCTGCCAAGGTATTGCCATCGCCCAATTGAAATGTAATGCCCCGCTGCGGCTGGTGAAATATGGTGTGTCCGTGCGAAGCAATGTAGTGGGATGTTGCATGATGGCGTACCAAAAATTGTGCCGCCTGCTCTCCCAAAAAAGTACCGTAGCGTTTGTGCAAATCAATAAAATCAATGGTTTGTAGCCAATGCGCAGAAGCCAATGCTTGCCGCCAATGTTCATTGTAGGGCACCGTTTCGCTCGCCAAAATTTGATAATGCCACCGTCCCTCTTTTTGCTCAAACTGAGACAGGCAAAGGTCTAATCCATCGAGCGAAGTGCCCGACATTATGCCCAATATATTTTGCTTTGAGGTCAAAAAATAAAATTACAAAATGAAAAATAAGGTTATACTGCGTTTTTATTTTTCTCAAAATCATCAAACGAAGCAGGATAGGGATTATTTTCTATTCCGGCAAGGTGGCACATTGCAAGGTGGCTTTCTCTAAGCAATTTATCAATGGCAGATTTTCGGTCTAATGTGAAATCAACAAACAGCGGCTCGCCGATTTTGAGCGTGAGTAGCGGAAATTTTTTGTGCCATAATTTAGAAACTCCTGTAGGTTGGCGGTACAAAATTGCCATTGGAACGATGGGCAGTTTGTAGCGATAGGCAAACGAAAAAGCACCGGTTTTGAAGGGTCTAATCGGCTGAAAATAGTGCCAATTGGAACTTTCAGGAAAAACGTGAATCCATTTTTTCTTTCTATTCAGTTCGTCCATTGCTCGCATAAAAGTCAATGTTGTTTCCTTAGTTTCGGCCAACGGAATGCCTCTGATGAGACGAACCACACCGCGGTCTTTGCCTCTAAGAAGATGCTGCCACACAATCACAAATGCTCTTTGAGGGCAAATAGCCTGCAATACGCAAAGAAAGTCCCATCGCAAAACGTGATTTGAAATGGTAATTGCGCCATTTTTGAAGTGTTTTTTATTCTTTTGTAGAATTTTTCTTCCCTCAATTTTTAACCCAAATCTTACTTTTTGTAGCAGAAAAACAACACAAAACACAAATACATAGAGTCCAAAACTTTTAATTCTAAATTTCAACGTTTTATCAACAAACTGAAAACGTTCATCAATATGCAAATCAACAATTGTAGGGGTATCTAAAATGTGTTTATCGGGTTCGTTAATGGGGTAATCTATGCCCACATTGGGAACGTATGGAGGTTGATTTTTCATTTATTGGATATTGTAAAATTTCATTCCTGCGCTTTTGGCACCAATGCCGTCCGTATCTTCTCTATCGCCAATTACGAGCGTTTTTGCGGGAATGGTTTGTAGTGCTTGTGCAATCTCTAAAAATGGGCGCCGGCTTGGTTTTAATGCGCCAAATTCTTCGGCATCGAATAATAAAATTTTGGGAACATTAAGTCCTATTGCGCTCATGCGTTCTGCCACTAAGGGATAATCGGAAAAAACGGCTATTTTGATGTTCCTTTGGGCTAAATTTTCCAATAAATTTTCTGCGCCGATTCTTGCTTTGTAATACTTGCGCAGCGTATTGGTAAGTGCCATTAAATACTTTTTGAAATACCATTTTTTCAAAAAATCGGCTGTGTATTTGTTTTTCAACTCGGCAGACATTTTTTCAAAAAAGTTTTTGTAAAAATTTTCCGCTGAAAAAAAATCTATTCCTTTGAGTTGCGCTCTTGTTTTTCGCTCTGCGCGGATGAGCAAAATATCGCTGATATTATTACACAATAACCTGACGGCAAAATGTTTTTTGTTGTACAAAGTGCCGTCAAAGTCAAAAATTACAGCATCAATATCTTCAAAAATTTTAGATTCAAGCATTACTCCAACTCTTTTTCCAAGGCTTTGAACATGGCGTGGCGTTTCTCGTCCTGCATCAAAAGCGTTAGTTTGAACTGCCCTTCGCGATAGCCAAGGTCAATACAACGCGCTTTGAAGGTTTCAAAAGATTGTTTTGGCAAGAAATGAGTTCTTGGGTTTTTCACCCGATTGGACGCGCGTTTGTCTAAATATTCGGGATTTATTTTTTTGAGATTTTCGTCCACCAAGCGAGTAAAATTTTCTGCCTCTTCTTTTGAAACCTTAACATTTTCAGGAAATTCGTAGTAAAAATCATACAACGAGGCATCCACATCGCCAAAGCCAACAAAGAAACGCACATTGATTTTTGCCTCTTTTTCGGCTGCGTGAACGGCATCAATAAATTGCCTTTCCGACAATTTTTCGCCTGTCAATGAAATGATGCCATTGGCTTTTTGAATAAACTGAATTTTTGGAAAATCTTTATATTTTCCTACAACCTTCACAATATCATTCATATTGTAACGATATAAACCCGAAGGCGTTGTTACCACTACGTCATAGCGTTGCCCAATTTCAAGTTCGTGCGTTTGGTAAATTTTGGGGTTCGCGGTGCCCAATTCCTCCTCTTTGATAAATTCAAAAAACATCTTGTTTGCCGCCAGCACAGTGTCTTTTGTACGTGGGTCGAGTACCATTCCGGTCTTGCATTCGGAGGCAAAATACGAAAATTCAAAAAAGAGCGTATTTTGGGGAAATGAATCTTTTACTTTTTGAAGATATACATTGTTATTGCCGCACATCCACACTGTAATTACCTGCAAATTGGGCCAATAATGTTTTGGAAGAACCGTTCCGTATTTTGTGCGAAGGTCGCGAAGTTCTTGCGCACGTTCAGGGTTGGGCTTAATTCCTGCAAGAAGAGCCGCGCGAATATCGGGTGAAATATCAAATTTGTCGCTGATGGTGCCGTTTTCTATGTCGGTAATATATTCATCGTAATATTCATTGGCATTATTTTGCATTTCGATTAATGTTGATGCATTGGCAGTGATAACCCAAGTTACATTTTGTGCAATTGCAATGCGCATTATCGCATAATAACGCGCTTTGTAGTTGCCAATCATAAAAATGTCGTGTGGCGCGGAGTAAATGGGGTACATAAATTTTGGAATATCCCGTTGCGACATACCGGAAATTGAGCCGTAGAGCGTGCCATCCGGCGCTGCGCCTTCTACGGCTTTTCCTACGATTGAAACCGTTGAGCCGTCAAAAACGTGCGGACGAAATTTTTGAGCAAGATAGAACCAAACTTGGTTCATTTTGCTAAAAACTTCCTTGTAGTATTTTTTAGTAATGGGAATCCATTTGGGCGTGTTGGTGGTGCCGCTTGTAGTGGCATACATTATTGGTTTGCCGGGGAAAAGCACATTTGCCTCGCCGTTTTTATGACGCTCAATATAGGGTTTCAAATCGTCATATTGAGCAATTTTTACCTTTTCGTCATAAAGTTTATACAAATCTTCGGTTGTTTGCGCCTGCAAGATGCTTGCAAAATCGTGTTCCTTGCCAAAAACGGTATTTTGGGATTCCGTTAAAATGGCTCTTAATGTTGTTTCCTGTGCCTTTTTGGCATTTCTCGCCTTCCTATTAAACTTGGCAAGTTCAATTAAACCAACAACCGTAAGCCCGGCTTTGATTTTTAATACACCTTTGGTTTTGGGCTGTTTCATAATACTTTTTTTGTAATGTCTTTTAGGGTCAGCAATGGCTTGCTCTTTCTCGCAAGGCAAAAAAATAACCGACAAAGGTACATAAGATTTTTGAAATGGCAAAATAGTGTGAACGATAAGAAAAAACCTCGCACATTTAAGTTACAAATGCAAATTTTGATACAATTTTTTATTTCACTTGTAAATATAATTGAGCAAAGCAGCCAAGTGTTCGGCACCTTTTACCAAACTGCTTTCCCACAAGGGTTTGTAGGCATAAATATATTCGTAGTGTTTGCCGGTTGCGCCCTGCGAGGCATACACTTGTTGCGTTTTGCCATATACTTGCCACGCCCAATTGAGCACGGTGGCGGATTGTCCGTCGTAGGCAATTTTTTGCAAACGATTGACGCGCGTTAAGTGAGCGGCATATTCGGTGTAACTCAATTTTAGTCCGTCAATGAGTTCGCTGTCCCAAAGGCTGTGCAGGTTGGTGTTGCGGCCAAACCATTTGATGCGAATGCTGTTGGCACCACGGTCGGCAGCACGTCCCAGATGCATTGGACAGTGCATATCCTCTACCAAATGAATGAACATTTTGAGCATCGCGGTGTCGTTGGGGTTTTGTTGCAAATGCGAGGCAAGAGCAACAATGCGATAGATGCACTCGCCATTAGTTTGCTGCAAGGCAACGGCATCAAAGGCTGCACGCGACAAGCCACTGTCCAAGTTGGTGTAGTGCCATTTTGAAGTGTGGCTATAGTTGGCATCGGAACGCACTTCGTCGCCCCAGTTTGAAACCATTGCTATGCTTGCCCCGCCGAGCACGGCATTGATTTTTTGCTGCGCCTTTTTGTCCAATAGTTCCTCTGCCATTTCGCCCACAATGCGGTGCCCCTGTGCGCCCCACGCAGCAGCAGCCAAAGGCAACAAAAGTAGAGTACAAGCCAATCCCCAACAGAGACACAAGGCACGATAATGTTTGAACACATTTTGCATAATTGAAATGTTTTTTAATGATTAAAATAAAAAAATAAATTACTAACGACTGCAAATATACCCAAAAATGTTTTATGATAAAACATTCCGTTAATTCTTGTGCCCAAATTTTGCTTACCTTTGCAGCCGTCTCAGTGTAGATTTTTAGTTGAAATAATTGTAAATCAATAATTTAATTGACAGCAGCCTCTACATATCCTCGTTTGTTCACACTCAACTATGTGCTGATTTGTTGTGCCAACTTTTTGTTGCACTTTTCGTTCTATCTTATTCTGCCCATTCTTCCATTTTATTTGCTCGAAACTTTTGATGCCAGCAAGGCTCTCATTGGCGGCGTGTTGGCTTGTTACACCGTTACTGCCTTGTTGGTGCGCCCATTTTCAGGTTTTTTTCTCGATTTGGTAGCCCGCAAACCCTTGTATTTATTCTCTTATTTTTTTGTCATTGGGGTCTATTTTGGTTATATGTTTGCCGCCAGCATTGCTATGGTGGTGGTGGTGCGGCTGGCACACGGACTATTTTTTGGAATGGTTACCACAGCCGGCAGCACCCTCGTCATTGATATTATGCCCTCCGAAAGGCGCGGCGAGGGATTGGGCTACTTTGGCACTATGAGCAACCTGGCTATGGCTATAGGACCAATGGTGGGAATGTTTGTGCACAATACCTACGCTTATTCTGCCATTTTTAGCATCTCTATTATTACCTGTGCCATAGGCTGGGTGGTGGCTTGGCGTGTCAAAGCACCACCCAAACCGCAGTCGGTGAAAATGCCCCTTTTGCTCGACCGTTTTATTTTGCTCAAAGGCTTGCGAGGCGGGGCTTCGCTGCTGTTGATGGGCATTCCTTATGCCATCACCACAAGTTTTGTGGCTATGTACGCTCAGCAGTTGTCGATAAAAGGAAGTGCGGGTTTGTTTTTTGTATTTTTTTCGGTAGGTTTAATCATAGCCCGCCTATTTTCGGGCAAACGAATTGACCGCGGGCAACTTACGCAAATGATAGCCTTGGGCACCGCATTTGCCATTGCCTCTTTTGCGGCATTGGGTTGCTTGGTGTGGCTGCCCGGTCATTTTGTGCAATTGCTTGGCGCGGCTTATTATCTCACAGCCGCTTTGATTGGCATATCGTATGGTGCTATTTTTCCTGCCTACAATACCTTGTTTGTCAATTTGGGTGCGCACAACCAGCGGGGCACCGCAAGTTCCACCTATATGACTTCGTGGGATATTGGCATTGGCATTGGGCTACTGATGGGCGGTTATTTGAGTCATCACATCGGGTTTTCGGCTACCTACCTATTGGGAGCCGCGTCGTGCCTGCTATCGTGGTGGCTGTTTGTGCGCTATGTGGCACCGCACTATCACCAAAATAAGTTACGAGGGTAGAGTTAATTGCAACTGCAAATTATCGGTCAATTTTTCAAAAGCATCTTTCACAGCACCCTCTTGCAATACCGAAGGAATGCCTGCATCGCCGTCCTCGCAAACGCTTTGCACCAAAGGAATTTCTGCCAACAAAGGCAATTGCAATTCGGCAGCCATACGCTGTGCACCTGCCTTGCCAAAAATGTAGTATTTGTTTTGCGGCAACTCGGCAGGCGTGAACCACGCCATATTTTCTACCACGCCCAATATCTTTACGTGGATGCTCTCGTGCTGCAACAGCGATATACTTTTGCGTGCATCGGCAAGGGCTACCTGCTGCGGAGTGCTCACCACCACTGCTCCCGCAAGTTTTAATTCATTCACCAACGACAAATGAATATCGCCTGTACCGGGCGGCATATCAATGAACAAAAAGTCTAATGCGCCCCACTGTGCTTGCAATAGCAACTGTTTGAGCGCGTTCACTACCATAGGAGCACGCCACAGCAAGGCATCGGCAGGTTTTACAAAAAAACCTATCGACAACATTTTGACACCATATTTTTCGACAGGCACAATCAAATTATCTTCGGTGGCTGTGGGATGCTCATCTTCGACCCCAAACATTTTGGGCAACGAAGGTCCATAAATATCGGCATCCACAATGCCCACCTTGTAGCCTTTTTGCGCCAGCATCAAGGCGATATTGACCGATACCGTAGATTTGCCCACGCCGCCTTTGCCCGACATCACGGCAATAATTTTTTTGACTTCCGGCAAAGTATCTTTTGGAGCAGCATTAGTTTTGACGGCTCGTTGCACTGCGGCAAATTGCAAATCGACCTGCACCGAATGGGTAGGATAGGTTTCCTTTAACAAGCGCTCACATTGCTGCCCAAGCGTGTTGGCAAAAGGGTCGCGCTGCGATGGAAAATGCAGCGCCAACGCAATGGCATCCGCGCCTATCTGCACGTTCTGTACCCATCCCAACGATACAATATCTTTGTTTTTTTCGGGATGCACCACCTGCGATAAGAGATGGAGTATATCTTTTGTGTTCATTGTTTTAAGAGTTTCAAGTTTCAGGTTTCAAGTTTCATATCAATAGTTTGGCAGTATTGCAAACCAAAACTCTTGCACAAGATATTGTATCATATTTAACGTACTCTTTCATTGTTGTTGATTATCTGCTTGCCGTTCAACGCAAGGTCTAAATACTTTTTTTGCTGTTCCCTAAAAACGCGGGTACTTACCATTACTGCCATAATATCATATTTTTATTGTGGTACACAAATCGGTACAAAGATAATCATTTTTTCAATAATCCCGCACCTTATTTTTTGTTGCTTTGTTTGTTGATAATCAATAAGTTACCATAAAAAGGTTAAAATTATTGAATTTCACTATAAAGATAAAGCAAACACAAATTATTCAATTTTAGGCAGTTAAGTGCCCTAATGAAATCACGTTAATTCCGTCTTTTCGGGTATAGGAAGAATTGCCTGCAATGACAATATTTAACGAGGTGCATTGGGCGGCTTTTTCAGGTGTCAGGCGTGTGAGGAGTTTTTGCAGGTTTCGCGCTGCTTCGTCAATAGATGCGGTGGAACCGAGTTTTACCTCAAATGCAGCATAAGTTTCGTCGGGGAGTTCCACTATGGCATCTATTTCCAAGCCCGAAGAATCGCGGTAATGATACACTTTACCGTCGAGCGCATCAGCATAAACCCGCAAATCGCGTATTGCCATCGACTCAAAAAACAAGCCGTAAGAACATACATCGTTTAGAAGTGATTTTGGCAAAATGTGCAAAGCCGCTGTCGCCAATGAAGTATCAACAAAATGCCATTTCGGTTTCACACGTTGCTGTACGGAGGAACGGATATGCGTTTTCCAAGAAGGCAATTCTTCCAGAATAAAGATTTCCGAAAGTTGGTCGAGGTATTTTCTGACGGTGCTTGCCACAATAGCAGGTGCAGTATCTGTCAAACCTGTCTCGGCGGCAAGTTTTTCAAGCGAGACTTCGGTAGCAATGTTGCGCGAAAGCGAGCGAATAAGCGCAGCAACACGTTCGGGCGTAGGCGGGGAATTGATTTTTTGCATATCCACAAAGGCTATATTTTCTACATAATCAAGCATCGCTTCGTGTGCAATTTCTGCTGTTTCGCCCACAAGTGCAGGCATACCGCCACGCACAATAAATTGGGCGTAGTCCTCAATTGTAGCACCGCCCAAACTGCCAATTTGTGCACCTTTTTCAAAACAATCCCTAAAATTGACGGACTTTGTAGAGTCGCCGCTTTCAGCCAACGACATTGTGCGTAAGGTAAGTCGGGCAAAACGCCCTGCGCCGGTGTGCGCCGAAATATCATCGCTTGGCGAAGCCGAGCCAGTAAGGATAAACTGCCCTTTGGCGGCACGTTGGTCAATTTCATACCGTGCTGCGTTCCAAATACTTGGAACTAACTGCCACTCGTCAATCAAGCGCGGCGTTGCGCCCTGCAACACAATTTTGGGCATCAAGGCGGCTTGTTCGCGAACTTGTTCAGAGATGTCAAGTCGCACAACACTTGCCGAATGAGACATAGCCGTAGTGGTTTTGCCACAATAGCGTGCTCCTTTTAGCAAAACTCCACCCGTTGATTTCAATTTTTTGCTGATTTTATCGTCAAGCAACCGTGCATTATACTTATTCATAAAATACTGAATATCAATATATTATATACATTCAACTGTGATTTTGTATGATTTTCAACTACGATTTTGTAAAACAAAAGTAACCATTTTTTTGGGAACAGCAAAAAAATACAATTTTTTTCAAATTATATGTACCCTCACGCGATAGCCCACATTGTGTGTTGGGATAGCCCTAAATAACCAATGCCCACCTGTAATAGGTGGGCTTTTGTGCCTTAGAAACATTTTAGAAGCAGAAACTTCTAAAATTTGCAGTTGTAATTCATTGATATTTAATGAATTATCGTTTGTTTTGGGGTATATATGTAGTCCCGCGCGGATTTGAACCGTGGACCCCTTCCTTATCAGAGAAGTGCTCTAACCAACTGAGCTACGAGACTATAAATAAAAAAATACCAAAAAGACAGATAATGAACAACATTAGCGATAGTCAGTACAAAAACTCCAAAAAGGAGATATTCCAACCGCACCTTCCGGTACGGTTACCTTGTTACGACTTAGCCCCAGTTACCGGTATTACCTTAGGACGCTCCTTGCGGTTACGTACTTCAGGTACTCCCGACTTCCATGGCTTGACGGGCGGTGTGTACAAGGCCCGGGAACGTATTCACCGCACCATGGCTGATGTGCGATTACTAGCGAATCCAACTTCACGGAGTCGAGTTGCAGACTCCGATCCGAACTGAGAAGGGCTTTCGAGATTAGCGCCTGCTCGCGCAGTGGCAGCTCTCTGTACCCCCCATTGTAACACGTGTGTCGCCCCGGACGTAAGGGCCGTGCTGATTTGACGTCATCCCCACCTTCCTCACACCTTACGGTGGCAGTCTCACTGAAGTCCCCGGCATAACCCGCTGGCAACCAGTGATAAGGGTTGCGCTCGTTGTGGCACTTAAGCCGACACCTCACGGCACGAGCTGACGACAACCATGCAGCACCTACAAAGAGTCTTGATTGTTCACCTCTTTTAAGGCTATTCCTCTCTATTTCAAGCCCGGGTAAGGTTCCTCGCGTATCATCGAATTAAACCACATGTTCCTCCGCTTGTGCGGGCCCCCGTCAATTCCTTTGAGTTTCAGTCTTGCGACCGTACTCCCCAGGTGGAATGCTTATCGATTTCTCTTGGTCACTCAGGTATTGCTACCCAAACAACGAGCATTCATCGTTTACGGCGTGGACTACCAGGGTATCTAATCCTGTTTGATCCCCACGCTGTCGTGCTTCAGCGTCAATCACAAATTAGTGAGCTGCCTTCGCAATCGGTGTTCTGTGCAATATCTAAGCATTTCACCGCTACACTGCACATTCCGCCCACTTCATTTGTATTCAAGTATCCCAGTATCAATGGCACGAATGGGGTTAAGCCCCAAAATTTCACCACTGACTTAGAAAACAGCCTACGCACCCTTTAAACCCAATAAATCCGGATAACGCTCGCATCCTCCGTATTACCGCGGCTGCTGGCACGGAGTTAGCCGATGCTTATTCGCTTGCTACTCTCAAATTCGTACACGTACAAACTATTGCTCGCAAACAAAAGCAGTTTACAATCCATAGGACCGTCAATCCTGCACGCGGGATGGCTGGTTCAGGCTCGCGCCCATTGACCAATATTCCTCACTGCTGCCTCCCGTAGGAGTCCGGCCCGTGTCTCAGTGCCGGTGTGGGGGTGAATCCTCTCAGAACCCCTAATCATCGTAGTCTTGGTGAGCCGTTACCTCCCCAACTAACTAATGATACGCGTGCCCATCTTATGCCGATAAATCTTTAACTCCAATGTGATGCCACAAAA
>BNTQ01000079.1 GCA_025996715.1 Bacteroidia bacterium
TCGAGCGTTACCGTTACAGTTACCGTTTTGCCTGTGCCGGCAGTGGGACTGTCAAAAGCCGCTGTCCAGTAAAAATCCGCAGTTGCGGTCAGTGTCTCTCCGCTAATAGCACCGTTCAATTTTACGCCCGTAACCGTAGCCGTAGCGTAACCATCATAAGTTTTGGATGCTACTGTAACACTGCTTACGTCTATCGTCAGCGTTTTGGCGGTGATGGTAGCCGTTGTAATGCTTGCAGGCTGGCCGCTCAGCGTATAGTTAGTAGCATGCGTGCCGCCCAAAGTATAACCGCTAAAAGTTACTTTTTTGCCTGTGCCCACATTCTTATCGTCAAAGACGGCAGTGCCTGCCGCTGTTACATTGTCGCCTGCCTTGATGTTGATGGTTGCCGAGCCGCTCACAGTAGTGGCGCTGATGTTGCCGTCGTACGTTTTATTGCTCACCAAAAGCCCTGTTATGGTTACCGGCTTGGGGGTGATGCTGAACCTTACCCCTGCCGTGTCAAACTTAAACACGTGACCGGCAAATGTCCAATCGGCGAGGTTAAAGGTGAGGCAGTAATCTCCTACATTGTCGCCTGCTACGCGCCCAAATGCGGCGCTTACGCCTGTTATAGTATGCCCGCCCTTGTCGGTTAAGGTGTAAAGTATCTCAGGGTCGGCACCGCTATCGTAAACTTTTTTGGTATTTTGCGGAGTTACCGTGATGGTGTCCACCGCTTTTGCCAGCGCCCGCACAGGGTACGAAGGCGCTTTGTCCGCCTCGTAAGTAGTAATGTAGAGTGTGTCGGTGAACGCAGCAGTGAGCATAACACTTTTATTACCGGAGGTTGATGTTTGCGCTGCCTGCAATTTTGTGATGCTGTTAGCCGTTTTGTTGTAAATGATTACACTATCGGCTTTGCGCAATAGGTTGATGGTCAAGGCATTAACAGCACGGCTTTGCACATACGCAGGCGCACTTTGCCACCACAAGTAGGCATAACTGCTGTCTTGGCGGATAAGCCACGGATTGCTGCTAAAACCCCAAGTGTTGTAGGTAGCCTTCTGCCACATTTGGGCGGTGCTTTTGGGTTGAGCATCGGCAGGATTACTACCACCATTCTCATACCCATTCCCTACAGCGTAGCGTTGTCTGCAGATGACACTGTCGTAGTAAAGGTTGGATATGGTGCCTAAATTAGCCCCAAACAAACCGCCGGTGTAACCGTAGGAGGAAGCAGGTACAAATACTGGGGACGCAGAATAACAATTAGAGATAGTGCCTCTGTTATGCGATGATAAGCCGGCACCACCACCCATACTATTATTTTTGTTGTTGAATATTGTGCCCATAGAATAACAGTTGGTCATGCTAACGCCGTAATCAATAAGTCCTACCAAACCGCCGGTGCCATTCCTGCCGGATACTGTGCCCGCAAAATAACTGTTGGTGATTGTTGTGAGGGAACCCTGGGCCAATCCTATGAAACCGCCAAGCCTTGTATCGCCGGTTCCCGTAGAATAATATGTGCCCGTAGAATAACACTTGTTTATAGTTGCGTTATAACAATACCCTACCAAACCACCAATTCCGCCTCCATTAGGGCTATATACTGTGCCCGTAGAATAACAGTTGTAGATAGTGCCGGTAAAATATCCTACCAAACCACCAACATACTCACCCGAGGCGGAGTTGGATACAGTGCCTGTAAAATAACTGTTGCTTATTTTGACACGGTTATCATAGGTGCCGCCAACCAAACCGCCAACGTAATTTTGTCCTATAATTTCCACATTCACCACGCCAAGGCTATCCACTCGTGCGGTATCCGTAGTTGGAGTTGGAGAATTGATATAGATATAGCCAAATAGTCCAATGTAATCAGTTGTAGGGCGGTTGATATACAAATTGCTAATGCTGTGCCCCTTGCCATTGTAGGTGCCGGTGAACGACTTGCTGGGCGACCCTATGGGGCTAAAGCCTTCATAATGGCTACCGTTGTTGTTCCATTTTACGGTCTCGTCGGCATCAATATCGGCGGTTTGCACAAAGTGTGCGTCCCAATAAGCATCGTTTTCGCTCAGGAATTGCAAAGCGTTAAGGTCGCAAATTTGGTAGGGGTCATCGGCTGTGCCGCTGCCGCCGCAAAAGAGATTAGGCACCACTCCCAGCACCGGATACGAAGGTGCTTTGCCATCCTCGTAGGTAGTAATGTAGAGTGTGTCGGTGGGCCCGGCAGTAATTGCAAGATCGTTGGTACCGGCGGATAGTTTCTCATATTTTATGGTTTTGCCGCTGTTTTTGTTGTAAATAATTACACTATCGGCGGGGTGCAATAGGTGAACATTCAAGTTGTCAAAAACACGCTCTTTTACATACACCGGCGCACTTTGCCAGCCAAAATAAGGGTAACTCATATCCTCGCGGATAAGCCAAGGATTGCTGCCAAAAACCCAAGAAGTGTTGTAGGTAGCCTGCTTCCACATTTCGAGAGTGGCTTTGGGTTCAATGCCGGCAGGATTAGTACCGTCAGTAGTTAACAGACTACTCCCTATAGCGTATTGTCGTTGGCTGGTGATGCTGTCGTAGTAACAGTTGGTTGCGGTGCCATTATGCTGTCCTATCAAACCGCCCACATAACCGGCGCCGGACACCGCGCCCGTAGAATAACTGTTGGTAACAGTGCCGGAAGCGGAATTATTCCCTATCAAACCGCCAACGTAACGGTTGCCGGATACTGTGCCTGTAGCATAACAGTTGGTTGCGGTGCCGCTATGCTGTCCTATCAAACCGCCAACGCTGCCAACGCTACCGATAGTAGATACCTTGCTCGTAGAATAACAGTTAGTAATATAGCCTCCATCGCTATTCCCTGCCAAACCGCCAACATACTTTTTAGATGATGATACACTGCCCGTAGAATAACAGTTGAGTATCGTGCTATTTTTAATATAGCCTACCAAACCACCAACATCAGTTTCGCCGCTAACGTCCACATTCACCACACCAAGGCTATCTACCAATACATTAGCACCGTATAAAGAGCCAAATAGCCCAACCTCTTCAGTACGGTTGATGTATAAGTTGCTAATAATGTGACCCTTGCCCTTGTAGGTGCCGGTAAAATGTGTGCTAAGGTTGCCGATGGGGCTAAAGCCTTCAAAAAGGCTACCGTTGTAGTTCCATTTGTGGGTCTCTTCGGCATCAATATCGGCGGTTTGCACAAAGTTATCACCCCAATAAGCCGCGTTCTCGCTCAGGAATTGCAAAGCCTCAAGGTCGCAAATTTGGTAGGGGTCGGCCACGGTGCCGCTGCCGCCGCAAAAGACGGGTTTTATGACCGATCCCAGCACCTGATACGAAGGTGCTTTGCCTGTTTCGTAGGTAGTAATGTAGAGGGTGTCGGTGAGCGGAGCATCAAACAGAATATCGTTGACGCCGGCGGGTGTGCTCCCATATTCTGCGGTTTTGCCGCTGGCTTTGTTGTAAATGCTTACACTATCGGCGGGGTGCAATAGGTGAAGTGTCAAGGTGTTGAAAACACGATTTTTGACATACACCGGCGCACTTTGCCAGCCCAAATAGGCATAACTGCTGTCGTTGCGAATAAGCCACGGATTGCTGCCAAAAACCCAAGTGTTGTAGGCAGTAGTCCGCTTCCACATTTCGAGCGTGGTTTTGGGTTCAACGCCTGCAGGATTAGTACCATTAGTAGCACTATTACCCCCTATAGCGTATTGTCGTTGGCTGGTGATGCTGTCGTAGTAACAGTTGCTTAAAGGACCGCTATTCTGTCCTATCAAACCACCTACATTACCGGTGCCGGACACCGCGCCCGTAGAATAACTGTTGGTGATACCGATATTATTGTTAGCATTATACCCTGCCAAGCCGCCAACGGAACTTTTGCCGGATACCACGCCCGTAGCATAACTGTTGGTGATATAGGCATAATAGTTATTCCCTATCAAACCGCCAACGTTACTGTTGGCGGCAGTAGCAGATACCGTACACATAGAATAACTTTTAGTAATAGTGCCCATATCGCTATACCCTGCCAAGCCTCCAACAGTAGCCCCGCCGGCTACTGTGCCCGTAGAATAACAGTTGGATACCGTGCTATTTCTCATATTCCCTACCAAAGCGCCAACATAAGTATAGCCTTGGATATTCACATTCTCCAGACCAAGGCTATCCACCAATACATTGCTGCCGTTGAGATTACCAAACAGCCCAACATAATTGCTAACACCGGTATTAGTAATAGTGCGGTTGATATATAAGTTGCTAATAATGTGACCTTTGCCCTTGTAGGTGCCGGTAAATTTTGTGGTGTTGTTGCCTATGGGGATAAAGCCATCGTAGTGCGCACCACCAGTGGAAGTATAGTTCCATTTTACGGTCTCGTAGGCATCAATATCTGCGGTTTGAACAAAGTGCTTGTCCCAGAAATCATCGTGCTCGCTCAGGTAGCGCAAAGCATCAAGGTCGCAAATTTGGTAGGGATTGGCAAGCGTGCCGGTGCCGCCGCAAAAGAGAGGAAACACATTCTGCACAGGGTACGAAGGTGCTTTGCCCTTTTCGTAGGTAGTAATGTAAAGTGTGTCGGTAATAGCACCATCAAGCGCAACAGCGACGTTGCCGGCAAGTGTTGCTCCATATCTTGTGGTTCTGCCGGTGTTTTTGTTGTAAATGACTACACTATCAACTTTGCGCAATAGGTTGATGGTAAAGGTTGTAACGCTCTTGCTCTTGTCATCCTGAAAGAAGTAATAATCACGGTCTTTCACATACACGGGCGCACTTTGCCACTTAAAATAGGCATAACTGCTGTCGTTGCGGATAGTCCACGGATTGCTGCCGCCAAAAAGCCAAGTGTCGTAGGTAGCCTGCTTCCACATTTCGGCAGTCGTTTTGGGTGAGCCTCTGGTATCGCTTTGTCCGCTGGTGTTCCTATCGTAATAACTCTTGGTTATAGTGCTGGCACTATGCCCCACCAAACCGCCAACAGAGGCTTGGTAAACACTGGATACCGCACCCATAGCATAACTAGTGGAAATATTAGTAGTGTTGGTGTGATACCCTACTAAGCCACCTATATAGGTATAGGACCCGGTGCCGGATACCGCGCTCATAGAATAACAGTTGGTTACAGTATGACCACTCATAGTATGCCCCACCAAACCGCCGATATTGCTATCGCCGGATACCGTACCCGCAGAATAACTCGTGCTTATTGCACCGGCGTTAGTCCCCACCAAACCACCAATCATCCTACCTGTACCGAATGCTGTGCCTATAAAATAACAATTGGTTATCGTACCAACGTTATCCCCTACCAAACCACCAATACGAGCAATTGCACTTGCACCGAGTACTGTGCCTGTAGCATAACTATTGCGTATTACGGCAGTTTGTCCGCTAGCCCCTACCAAACCACCAACATTAGAAGCACCTATAATGTTTGCATTGACCACCGCTATGCTGTCCAGCCATGCACCGGCGTCTAAACAGCCAAATAGCCCAATGTTGTCATTAGGCTTTCGGTCAATGTATAAGTTGCTAATGGTGTGCCACTTACCATTGTAGTTACCGGCGAATTTTTTGGTGTCGTTGCCTATGGGACTAAAGCCTTCACCGCTATTCCTGTTGCGGGTATTGTAGGCATCAATATCTGCGGTTTGAACAAAGTACGTAGCAGTCCAGTCCCCGTCGGTATTGCTCAATTCTTCCAAATCGGCAAGGGTGGCAATTCGGTAGGGGTTGCCTAGCGTACCGGCACCACCGGAGTATGTTCCTGCCACAGCAGGCACAGCAGCAGCCACCACCATCACAACAACCGCGCAACCAACAAAAAGTTGTTTCGTTTTCATACTCATAATTTGTTTATGTTATGCTCAAAAATAACAACACCTCGCGAGCAGGTCTATTCGTTTTTCCAATGTATCATATCGTAAAACATTAACCTTGTTCGCAAAATTATTGCCTCTTCGGGCGACCTTTTCAAATACTCTCGTTCTTGTTCTTCTGTCGAAAAAACAAATGTAAATTCATTTTTTTGATAAAACTTTAGCACTGCTGGACTATCAACTGTTTGGAAGATAGAGCAACTAATTCACAATCTAATAACAAATTCATCATAGAAACTTTTGCTTAGATAGAAATTGTTTTACTGCTTGAAACCTTTCTTCACTAAATTTTATTTTGGGTGGCATTTGCAACTGTTTTTCCCATGCAGAATAAAAGTCGTCTGCCATCTTGCCTATTAGTACCGGCGCACTTCTTACTTGTATTGCCATAATTTATTTCTTTAATAGTTTTTCATACTCATAATTCGTTTATGTTATGCTCAAAAATAACAACAACAGCCTTGCTTTTGACCATTAAGCCCCAAAACAAAACCATCTCCAAAAGTTGGACCTTATACAACAAGTATAAGTTCTACTTTTTTGCAAAGATAAAAATTACTAACAAAATTTATTCATAAATAGTCTTAAATTAATCTGCGATTATGAAAATTTAGGGTTTCAGCCCAAGTAGTAGAATAATTATTTTAGTATTCTGTCTAATTTAAACCACTGTTTAAATTAGAAAACTGCAGATATACAATACTTTTCAAAATATCCAAAAAATTTCGGATATTTTGCCCGAATGAGCGGGATTTCAGCCAAGTTAAGTATTTTGCCGATACAGACCTTATATTTTCCAAGGATTTACATATTTTAATCCTGCAATATCTTTGAAATCATCTATATTGCGGGTAATGAGCGTGAAGTGATGGAAAATAGATGTTGCCGCAATAATAGCATCCGGAAGTTTTATGCGGGATTGCTTGCATATATCTATAGTAATTTGCACCACTTCTTTGTCCAACGGATACACTTTGCAATAATCAATAAAAGCAGCCAATACTTTGTGCGCGTGAAGCGGGGTGTTAAATCGCAAAATACTTAACTTGGCTGAAATCCCGCTCATTCGGGCAAAATATCCGAAATTTTTTGGATATTTTGAAAAGTATTGTATATCTGCAGTTTTCTAATTTAAACAGTGGTTTAAATTAGACAGAATACTAAAATAATTATTCTACTACTTGGGCTGAAACCCTAAATTTTCATAATCGCAGATTAATTTAAGACTATTTATGAATAAATTTTGTTAGTAATTTTTATCTTTGCAAAAAAGTAGAACTTATACTTGTTGTATAAGGTCCAACTTTTGGAGATGGTTTTGTTTTGGGGCTTAATGGTCAAAAGCAAGGCTGTTGTTGTTATTTTTGAGCATAACATAAACGAATTATGAGTATGAAAAACTATTAAAGAAATAAATTATGGCAATACAAGTAAGAAGTGCGCCGGTACTAATAGGCAAGATGGCAGACGACTTTTATTCTGCATGGGAAAAACAGTTGCAAATGCCACCCAAAATAAAATTTAGTGAAGAAAGGTTTCAAGCAGTAAAACAATTTCTATCTAAGCAAAAGTTTCTATGATGAATTTGTTATTAGATTGTGAATTAGTTGCTCTATCTTCCAAACAGTTGATAGTCCAGCAGTGCTAAAGTTTTATCAAAAAAATGAATTTACATTTGTTTTTTCGACAGAAGAACAAGAACGAGAGTATTTGAAAAGGTCGCCCGAAGAGGCAATAATTTTGCGAACAAGGTTAATGTTTTACGATATGATACATTGGAAAAACGAATAGACCTGCTCGCGAGGTGTTGTTATTTTTGAGCATAACATAAACAAATTATGAGTATGAAAACGAAACAACTTTTTGTTGGTTGCGCGGTTGTTGTGATGGTGGTGGCTGCTGCTGTGCCTGCTGTGGCAGGAACATACTCCGGTGGTGCCGGTACGCTAGGCAACCCCTACCGAATTGCCACCCTTGCCGATTTGGAAGAATTGAGCAATACCGACGGGGACTGGACTGCTACGTACTTTGTTCAAACCGCAGATATTGATGCCTACAATACCCGCAACAGGAATAGCGGTGAAGGCTTTAGTCCCATAGGCAACGACACCAAAAAATTCGCCGGTAACTACAATGGTAAGTGGCACACCATTAGCAACTTATACATTGACCGAAAGCCTAATGACAACATTGGGCTATTTGGCTGTTTAGACGCCGGTGCATGGCTGGACAGCATAGCGGTGGTCAATGCAAACATTATAGGTGCTTCTAATGTTGGTGGTTTGGTAGGGGCTAGCGGACAAACTGCCGTAATACGCAATAGTTATGCTACAGGCACAGTACTCGGTGCAAGTGCAATTGCTCGTATTGGTGGTTTGGTAGGGGATAACGTTGGTACGATAACCAATTGTTATTTTATAGGCACAGCATTCGGTACAGGTAGGATGATTGGTGGTTTGGTGGGGACTAACGCCGGTGCAATAAGCACGAGTTATTCTGCGGGTACGGTATCCGGCGATAGCAATATCGGCGGTTTGGTGGGGCATACTATGAGTGGTCATACTGTAACCAACTGTTATTCTATGAGCGCGGTATCCGGCACCGGGTCCTATACCTATATAGGTGGCTTAGTAGGGTATCACACCAACACTACTAATATTTCCACTAGTTATGCTATGGGTGCGGTATCCAGTGTTTACCAAGCCTCTGTTGGCGGTTTGGTGGGGCATAGTGCCAGCACTATAACCAAGAGTTATTACGATAGGAACACCAGCGGACAAAGCGATACCAGAGGCTCACCCAAAACGACTGCCGAAATGTGGAAGCAGGCTACCTACGACACTTGGCTTTTTGGCGGCAGCAATCCGTGGACTATCCGCAACGACAGCAGTTATGCCTATTTTAAGTGGCAAAGTGCGCCCGTGTATGTGAAAGACCGTGATTATTACTTCTTTCAGGATGACAAGAGCAAGAGCGTTACAACCTTTACCATCAACCTATTGCGCAAAGTTGATAGTGTAGTCATTTACAACAAAAACACCGGCAGAACCACAAGATATGGAGCAACACTTGCCGGCAACGTCGCTGTTGCGCTTGATGGTGCTATTACCGACACACTTTACATTACTACCTACGAAAAGGGCAAAGCACCTTCGTACCCTGTGCAGAATGTGTTTCCTCTCTTTTGCGGCGGCACCGGCACGCTTGCCAATCCCTACCAAATTTGCGACCTTGATGCTTTGCGCTACCTGAGCGAGCACGATGATTTCTGGGACAAGCACTTTGTTCAAACCGCAGATATTGATGCCTACGAGACCGTAAAATGGAACTATACTTCCACTGGTGGTGCGCACTACGATGGCTTTATCCCCATAGGCAACAACACCACAAAATTTACCGGCACCTACAAGGGCAAAGGTCACATTATTAGCAACTTATATATCAACCGCACTATTACTAATACCGGTGTTAGCAATTATGTTGGGCTGTTTGGTAATCTCAACGGCAGCAATGTATTGGTGGATAGCCTTGGTCTGGAGAATGTGAATATCCAAGGCTATACTTATGTTGGCGCTTTGGTAGGGAATATGAGAAATAGCACGGTATCCAACTGTTATTCTACGGGCACAGTAGCCGGCGGGGCTACTGTTGGAGGCTTGGCAGGGTATAGCGATATGGGCACTATTACTAAAAGTTATTCTATGTGTACGGTATCTGCTACTGCCGCCAACAGTAACGTTGGCGGTTTGATAGGGAATAACTATTATGCCTATATCACCAACAGTTATGCTACGGGCGTGGTATCCGGCAAAAGTTCCGTTGGCGGCTTGGCAGGGTATAATGCTAACAATAATATCGGTATCACCAACAGTTATTCTACGGGCGCGGTGTCCGGCACCGGTAATGTAGGTGGTTTGATAGGACAGAATAGCGGTCCTTTAAGCAACTGTTACTACGACAGCATCACCAGCCAACGACAATACGCTATAGGGGGTAATAGTGCTACTAATGGTACTAATCCTGCAGGCGTTGAACCCAAAACCACGCTCGAAATGTGGAAGCGGACTACTGCCTACAACACTTGGGTTTTTGGCAGCAATCCGTGGCTTATTCGCAACGACAGCAGTTATGCCTATTTGGGCTGGCAAAGTGCGCCGGTGTATGTCAAAAATCGTGTTTTCAACACCTTGACACTTCACCTATTGCACCCCGCCGATAGTGTAAGCATTTACAACAAAGCCAGCGGCAAAACCGCAGAATATGGGAGCACACCCGCCGGCGTCAACGATATTCTGTTTGATGCTCCGCTCACCGACACCCTCTACATTACTACCTACGAAACAGGCAAAGCACCTTCGTATCAGGTGCTGGGATCGGTCATAAAACCCGTCTTTTGCGGCGGCAGCGGCACCGTGGCCGACCCCTACCAAATTTGCGACCTTGAGGCTTTGCAATTCCTGAGCGAGAACGCGGCTTATTGGGGTGATAACTTTGTGCAAACCGCCGATATTGATGCCGAAGAGACCCACAAATGGAACTACAACGGTAGCCTTTTTGAAGGCTTTAGCCCCATCGGCAACCTTAGCACACATTTTACCGGCACCTACAAGGGCAAGGGTCACATTATTAGCAACTTATACATCAACCGTACTGAAGAGGTTGGGCTATTTGGCTCTTTATACGGTGCTAATGTATTGGTAGATAGCCTTGGTGTGGTGAATGTGGACGTTAGCGGCGAAACTGATGTTGGTGGTTTGGTAGGCTATATTAAAAATAGCACGATACTCAACTGTTATTCTACGGGCAGTGTATCATCATCTAAAAAGTATGTTGGCGGTTTGGCAGGGAATAGCGATGGAGGCTATATTACTAACTGTTATTCTACGAGCAAGGTATCTACTATCGGTAGCGTTGGCAGCGTTGGCGGTTTGATAGGACAGCATAGCGGCACCGCAACCAACTGTTATGCTACAGGCACAGTATCCGGCAACCGTTACGTTGGCGGTTTGATAGGGAATAATTCCGCTTCCGGCACTGTTACCAACAGTTATTCTACGGGCGCGGTGTCCGGCGCCGGTTATGTGGGCGGTTTGATAGGACAGCATAATGGCACCGCAACCAACTGTTACTACGACAGCATCACCAGCCAACGACAATACGCTATAGGGAGTAGTCTGTTAACTACTGACGGTACTAATCCTGCCGGCATTGAACCCAAAGCCACTCTCGAAATGTGGAAGCAGGCTACCTACAACACTTCTTGGGTTTTTGGCAGCAATCCTTGGCTTATCCGCGAGGATATGAGTTACCCTTATTTTGGCTGGCAAAGTGCGCCGGTGTATGTAAAAGAGCGTGTTTTTGACAACTTGAATGTTCACCTATTGCACCCCGCCGATAGTGTAATTATTTACAACAAAAACAGCGGCAAAACCATAAAATATGAGAAACTATCCGCCGGTACCAACGATCTTGCAATTACTGCCGGGCCCACCGACACACTCTACATTACTACCTACGAGGATGGCAAAGCACCTTCGTATCCGGTGCTGGGAGTGGTGCCTAATCTCTTTTGCGGCGGCAGCGGCACAGCCGATGACCCCTACCAAATTTGCGACCTTAACGCTTTGCAATTCCTGAGCGAAAACGATGCTTATTGGGACGCACACTTTGTGCAAACCGCCGATATTGATGCCGACGAGACCGTAAAATGGAACAACAACGGTAGCCATTATGAAGGCTTTAGCCCCATAGGGTCGCCCAGCAAGTCGTTCACCGGCACCTACAATGGCAAGGGGCACAGCATTAGCAATTTGTATATCAACCGCCCTACAACTGATTACATTGGACTATTTGGCTATATCTATATCAATTCTCCAACTCCAACTACGGATACCGCACGAGTGGATAGCCTTGGCGTGGTGAATGTGGAAATTATAGGACAAAATTACGTTGGCGGTTTGGTTGGCGGCACCTATGATAACCGTGTCAAAATAAGCAACAGTTATTTTACAGGCACTGTATCCAACTCCGCCTCGGGTGAGTATGTTGGTGGTTTGGTAGGATATTTTACCGGCACTATCTACAACTGTTATTCTACGGGCACAGTATATAGCCCTAATGGAGGCGGAATTGGTGGTTTGGTAGGGTATTGTTATAACGCAACTATAAACAAGTGTTATTCTACGGGCACATATTATTCTACGGGAACCGGCGATACAAGGCTTGGCGGTTTCATAGGATTGGCCCAGGGTTCCCTCACAACAATCACCAACAGTTATTTTGCGGGCACAGTATCCGGCAGGAATGGCACCGGCGGTTTGGTAGGACTTATTGATTACGGCGTTAGCATGACCAACTGTTATTCTATGGGCACAATATTCAACAACAAAAATAATAGTATGGGTGGTGGTGCCGGCTTATCATCGCATAACAGAGGCACTATCTCTAATTGTTATTCTGCGTCCCCAGTATTTGTACCTGCTTCCTCCTACGGTTACACCGGCGGTTTGTTTGGGGCTAATTTAGGCACCATATCCAACCTTTACTACGACAGTGTCATCTGCAGACAACGCTACGCTGTAGGGAATGGGTATGAGAATGGTGGTAGTAATCCTGCCGATGCTCAACCCAAAAGCACCGCCCAAATGTGGCAGAAGGCTACCTACAACACTTGGGGTTTTAGCAGCAATCCGTGGCTTATCCGCCAAGACAGCAGTTATGCCTACTTGTGGTGGCAAAGTGCGCCTGCGTATGTGCAAAGCCGTGCTGTTAATGCCTTGACCATCAACCTATTGCGCAAAGCCGATAGTGTAATCATTTACAACAAAACGGCTAACAGCATCACAAAATTGCAGGCAGCGCAAACATCAACCTCCGGTAATAAAAGTGTTATGCTCACTGCTGCGTTCACCGACACACTCTACATTACTACTTACGAGGCGGACAAAGCGCCTTCGTACCCTGTGCGGGCGCTGGCAAAAGCGGTGGACACCATCACGGTAACTCCGCAAAATACCAAAAAAGTTTACGATAGCGGTGCCGACCCTGAGATACTTTACACCTTAACCGACAAGGGCGGGCATACTATAACAGGCGTAAGCGCCGCATTTGGGCGCGTAGCAGGCGACAATGTAGGAGATTACTGCCTCACCTTTAACCTCGCCGATTGGACATTTGCCGGTCACGTGTTTAAGTTTGACACGGCAGGGGTAAGGTTCAGCATCACCCCCAAGCCGGTAACCATAACAGGGCTTTTGGTGAGCAATAAAACGTACGACGGCAACATCAGCGCCACTACTGTGAGCGGCTCGGCAACCATCAACATCAAGGCAGGCGACAATGTAACAGCGGCAGGCACTGCCGTCTTTGACGATAAGAATGTGGGCACAGGCAAAAAAGTAACTTTTAGCGGTTATACTTTGGGCGGCACGCATGCTACTAACTATACGCTGAGCGGCCAGCCTGCAAGCATTACAACGGCTACCATCACCGCCAAAACGCTGACGATAGACGTAAGCAGTGTTACAGTAGCATCCAAAACTTATGATGGTTACGCTACGGCTACGGTTACGGGCGTAAAATTGAACGGTGCTATTAGCGGAGAGACACTGACCGCAACTGCGGATTTTTACTGGACAGCGGCTTTTGACAGTCCCACTGCCGGCACAGGCAAAACGGTAACTGTAACGGTAACGCTCGA
>BNTQ01000080.1 GCA_025996715.1 Bacteroidia bacterium
CAATAGACAAAACCCCTAATTGTTAAATTACGTTAAAAGTAAAATCTTTTTACTAAAATGTATTGCGAGTTTAATAAATTGTATTACCTTTGCAAAAATTCTACTTCATACTTGTGTTATGTAAGGCGAATTTTTGCAAAGGTTTTTTTAAAGTTGTCTAATTTAAACGTTCGTTTAAATTAGACAATTTTTTGTTATTCTTATATTTTTCTAATCTATTGAAAACCAGAGACTTATGGTCTTTGGTTTTTTCTTTTTTTCCTCCAAATTCTGTCTAATTTAAACGAACGTTTAAATTAGACAAAAAACAAAAATAGTTTTATTTTTTTAACTTAAAAGAACTACAAAATGAAAACGAAAAAACTTTTTATTTCTTGCGCGGCTGCTGTAATGGTAGCGGCTGCTGGTGTGCCTGCTACGGCGGCAACTCCTCCGTCCATCTCAGCAATCACACCCAACGTGGGTGCTATTGCAGGCGGCAACACTGTAACCATTACAGGGCACAACTTTGTGCCGCCGGCGGGCTATACGGATGCTCTTTCCGGTGCTCAATATGCACAATTAGAGTATCTGACTTTCACCGGCACTCAGTACATCAATTCCGGAGTAAAAAATAACGGGGTCATTGATGCGGAAGTAGATTTCAAGTTTGCAAGTAGTTCGGGAAGCGGGACTTTATTTGGCGCAGTCCAAACATATCCCTTGCAGTTGGCCAATGCATTTGTGTATATACAGGCGGATTTTTATTATGTCTATAATCCAACAACAAACCTATGGCAAACTAACACTACTAACCTAAGTAGTAGCGGCTCTAAGGATATCAATAGACATACCTTTTCAAAGAAAGGCAATACGGCTCAATTAGATGCGACAAGCATCACTTCTAATGTGGGCACTATGGCTTTGGTTGGAACTTATGATTTTTATGTGGGAGCCATGAATTTAATAGGTAGTCCTATGTATTATCTAAAAGGAAATATCTATAGTTTAAAGATGTGGTGCAACAGTGTTTTAGTTCGTAATTATGTGGCTGTTTTCAATATCGCTACAGGCGAAAAAGGACTATTTGACATCGCCAATAATAAATTTTACGGCAGCAGTGCCGGAGCGTTTGATAATGCTTATGCTGTAACTTTTGATGGCATTGCCGCCACTAATGTAGTAGTGAGCAACGATATCATCAACGACACCATCACTTGCACCGTGCCCGCGCACGCCGTAGGCACAGTGGATGTGGCGGTAAGCCTTGACAGCGAGCGCGACACGCTCAAACAAAGTTACACCCACCTGCCCGATACCATCACGGTAACGGCACGTGATACCTTCAAAGTTTACGGCAACGCCGACCCTGCGATACCTTACACTTTAACCGACAAGGGTGGTCATGATATAACAGGCGCAACCGTGGACACTTTTGGACGCGCAGCAGGCGACAATGTTGGCGAATACCGCCTCACATTTAATACTGCCGATTGGGCATTTGCCGACCATGTGTTTAAGTTTGATACTGCAGGCGTGAGATTTAGCATCACCAAAGCCAAAAGAGCATTTAAAGACAGCACAGTGAGCGTTACCTACAGCGCAGGTCTTACGCTGGGCAGCATTCCGCTAACGAGCCACTACCAATGGATAACAGCCTCTACGCCGCTCACCGCCGCCGATAGCGGCAATATGTTCCCTGCCAAATACATTGACCCAGCTGGCAACTACTACGACACTACGGGCACTATTCAAGTGAATATATCCAAAGCCGCAGGCAGTTTCACGCATGCCGACCTTTACGTTACCTACACACCGGGTTTAAAGTTATCAGATGTTGCTTTGTCCAACACAGACTATGCATGGGAGAATGGCGGCCAGTTTCTCAATGTTGCTGATAGCGGCCACCTTTATAGTGCCATCTACACCGACCCCAGCGGCAACTACGCAGTGGACACAGGACTTGTTAAGGTGCATATTTACAAAGCCTCTTATGCCGGCACCGACATTGCGCCGCACCCCGCTCTAACAGCGGTTTATACGTCCACCAACACTTTGAGCGACGTAGTCGGCTTGCAGCCGGGCTACACTTGGGTCAACAGCAACACCAAACTCACCGTAGCGCAAACCATTTACCCCGCCAAGTACAACGCCGACTCCAACTACAACGACTTTAGTTTGAATATAACGGTGAATGTAATACCGGGCATAGGCAGTGCTACCGTAAGTCTTAACGATTGGACGTACGGTACGCCCGATACTCTTGTTGTTACATCCGCTACTAATGACATTGCGGGTGTAACTTATATGTACGATAGCATCATAGGCAGTACCTACCACAGCGCAACTCAGCCCAAAAATGCAGGCAGTTACAAAGTAATAGCCACCTTTGCGGCAGGTGCTAACTATCAACAAGTGGAGGCTACCGACACCTTTGAGATAACCAAGAAAACGTTGACGGTAACCGCCGACAACAAAACCAAAACGCAGGGCGCAGCCAATCCAACGCTCACCTTAACTTACAGCGGATGGGAGTACGGTGATAATGAAAACAGTTTCACTACTCAACCCACAATCTGGACACTCGCAGACAAGGAGAGCCATGTAAATCTTTATCCGATATTTGTGGATAGCGCTGTGTCGAGCAACTATGATTTCACCTACGTTCCGGGCACGCTCACCGTTACCGTCAAGCACAGCATTGCGGTAGTTTGGAGCGACACCACTTTTGTTTACGATAGTTTGCCTCACAAGCCCACGGCTACGGTAACCATAAACGGAGTAGTAATACCGCTCACAGTGGATACTGCCCAAACCGAAGTGGGCACCTACACTGCCTACGCCAGTTTTACTATTCCCAACGACACCACTACTTTGAGCGGCGACACAGTGCAGTTTAGCATTACGCCCGACACGACTGCTTTGGATACCTTGCTGGTATTTAACGATTATGCAGTGGTCAAATTGGGCTATAATGCTATCTTTCTCCACTTGCGCAAACTGCGTGAAAATATCGGTTTTCGTCCGCTCGAATGTGAGTGGTACCATAATGGAAAACTGATAGGCACAGGCTTTGTCCACTCAGCAGGTCCTACTCGTCAGCATAAAATTGAGCCGGGAAACTATACTTTTAAGTTAATCGGCGATAGTGCTGTTTATTATTCTACGGAGCAATATCTTGAGGTGAAATTCAAGTCCCCACTGACAATCTATCCTAACCCTGTAAGCAACGAACAACTGCACATCGGCAATGTACGCATGCTAACGCTTGAGAATGCATCCAATAGCCCTACGGTTGAAATTTACGACATCAAAGGAGTTTTAGTACTTGAACTGCCCCTTTTGCCGTTCACTTCCGATAATACTGCTACTATTGATGTATCTCGGCTTAGAGCAGGTGTTTACATTGTGAAAGTGGGTGAGAATATATCCAAAGTGGTGGTGCAATAATGTGCAATGAATAATGAATAATGAACAATTTAGTGCATCAGCAGTAAATTGTTCATTATTTTACTACCTTTGCAGCCAAAATTTGCAACCAATGCTCAAACTCGTTATAGACATAGGTAATACTCTTTGCAAATGCGCTCTTTTTGAACAGAGCGCTTTGTTGGATGTGGCGGCAGTGCCGCAATTGCAAGCGCAGCACTTGTCGGCATTGTTGCAGGGACGCGGCGCGCCGCAGTTGGCTATTGTGTCCAATGTGCGGGGCAAGGCTGCGCTCAAAGCCTGCTTAGCCCTTGTGCAGCCTGCCGTAGCAACAACCATGGTAATGGATGCGGCTACTCCAACGCCTTTGACAAATTTGTACAAAACCCCGCAAACATTGGGACACGACCGCTTGGCTGCGGCGGTGGGTGCGCATGCTTTGTACCCCAACAGCAATCTGTTGGTGCTCAATGCGGGCACTGCACTCACCTACGAGGTAGTGAGCGAGCGGGGCGAATATGTAGGAGGCAACATCTCGCCGGGCTTGCGCTGCCGATATGCTGCACTACACCAATTTACCGCAAAATTGCCCTGGTGCGAGCCTACTCCAAGCCCGCCTTTGTTGGGACAAACCACGCAGGACGCCATTGTGGCAGGCGTGCAGCAAGGTATGTTGCGTGAAATGCAGGCTACTATTGATTATTTTGCAACACAATACCCTTCTTTGAAAATAATTTTAACAGGAGGAGAGGCTATTTATTTTGAAAATCAATTAAAAAGTGCGATATTTGCAGCCCCTTATTTAGTTCTCATTGGATTAAACAGAATTTTAGATTATGCAAACTTGGCAAAATAAAGGAATAGCCCTGCTATGCGGCGTTTTGAGCACTGTGCTGTTGGCTCATGCGCAAACGGGCAGCAGTTTGGGCACCAGCACCCCCTATTCGCTCTATGGGCTGGGCGACTTTGCGGCACAAGGCGCATCCACTCAGTTGGGCATGGGCGGCATCCAAATGGGTATCCGCGACTCCCGTTCCATCGACTTTATCAATCCGGCAGGGGCGTCTGCCCGCGACTCTTTGGTGTTTGTAGTGGATATTGGCGGCGAAATGCGCAATATCTACTCCTCTTCGTCCGCGTCCAAAACCAGTTTCAACACTGCCAACTTTCGCCACATTGCCATTGCCTTTCCTATGCGCGGCACGCGATGGGGGCTTAACTTGGGCGTGCTGCCCTACACCCGCGTGGGCTACGAGATGGAAGTTCGCGAAACCAATCAGAGCATCATCAACTCGGTGGGCGACGTCCGCTATCAATACAGGGGCGAAGATGGGCTTTCGCAAATGTTTTTGAATTTGGGCTACACGCCTATTCCGCAGTTATCGTTCGGCGTTGGTGCCAAGTATTATTTTGGCACCATCAACCGTTACTACAACACGCTTTTTGCCGGTTCGGCATACCTTCAAACCTATTCGCAAAATTCCTTGCAGGTCAATGATTTTGCCTTTGTTTTGGGAATGCACTATGTAAAAAAGTTGAGCACCAATCGGCGCATTGTAGCAGGGCTAACCGTTGCGCCGCCCGCCAAAATCAATGCTACCGAGACCCTTGTTGCTACCAACTATGACCCCTCAAGGGCTTCTTCTACTGCCTACGTGGACACTGCCTATAACAAAGGCTTGGGCAAAACTACCTTTAAGATGCCGCTGCAAATGAATGTAGGACTAAGTTTGGCGCAAACCGATAAATGGTTGGTAGGAGCAGATTTTGCGTTTAGTGATTGGTCAAAAACAGAAATCGCAGGGCGCAAAAATGAGATGGGGCTTGGGTATGACATTAAATTGGGCGGTGCATTCACACCCGACCGTTACAGCGTGCGTTACTACGGCAGCCGCATTACCTACCGCGCAGGCTTGCGCTACAGCCAATCGCCCATGCGCTACAACAATAAATCGGTTACAGAAAAAGCCGCCACCCTTGGGATGTGCTTCCCACTCAAAGGCATTGGCGACCTCAACTTTTCGGCAGAGTATATGCACCGCGCACTCCCCGGCAACAGCGGCGTGCAAGAGCACGGCGTCAATTTTACCATCAGCCTCACTCTATTTGAATACTGGTTTATGAAATACCAATACGAATAGCCTATAAAAAGGAAATTTAATCTTATGCTCTCACCTGCCCTTGCCCATCAATGAGCCATTTGTAGGTACACAATTCGGCTAAGCCCATAGGACCTCTGGCGTGCAGTTTTTGAGTACTGATGCCTATTTCGGCACCCAAACCAAACTGTGCACCATCGCTAAAGGCTGTGGACACATTGGCGTAAACACAGGCTGCATCTACGTTTTGCTGAAACAATGATATGTTTTGGGGGTTGGTGCTCACAATGCATTCGCTGTGTTGCGTGCCGTGCGATGCAATAAAGTCAATGGCTGCGTGAATGTTGTTTACTGTTTTTATTGCCATCTTGTAGTCCAAAAATTCGTAGCCAAAATGCGTTTCTTGGGCAGGTTGCAACAAATGCTGCGGATAGCCTGCTTGCAAGGCTGCATAAGCACTTTCGTCGGCATAGAGCAGCACATTTTGGGCAGCCAATCCCGCACAAATTTTGGGCAAATGGGGCAAACAATGGCTGTGCACCAGCAAACATTCGGCAGCGTTGCACACCGATACCCGCCTTGTTTTGGCGTTGGCAACAATGCTCTGGGCAATTTCTATGTCTGCTGAGGCATCCGCATAGATGTGGCAAACCCCAGCGCCGGTCTCTATCACAGGCACTTTGCTATGCTCTTTTACATAATTGATGAGGGCAGCACTACCTCGTGGAATCACAATGTCCACGCTGTTTGTAGCCGACAGCAACACTTCGGTAGCCGCACGCTCGGGCGGCAACAAAACTACGCTGCAAAGGTCAATTTGATGGGCTTGCAGCACTTGCCGGATGAGTTCTACAATAGCAAGGTTGGAATGCTGCGCGTGGCTGCTTCCTTTGAGCACACAAGCATTGGCAGTTTTAAAGCAGAGCGCAAAAACATCCCAGGTAACGTTGGGGCGTGCTTCGTAAATAACGCCCACCACGCCAAAAGGCGCGCTCACCTTGCGAATGCGCATCCCATTGGGGCGCACGGTTTCGGTCAATACTTTGTGCACGGGCGAGGGCAATTGGGCAAGGTTGCCAATGTCGGCAGCAATGGCAGCAATGCGCTCCAAAGTGAGCAACAGTCTATCATACAAAGGATTTGCGTTGTCCATCAAAGCCATATCTTTGGCGTTTGCCTCCAAGATGTGCGCTGCATTTTGCAGAGTAGCCTCTGCCAAAGCCCGCAGCACAGCATCAATTTGCTCACTGCTCAACAAATTGAGCCGATGAGAAGCAGCACGTGCTTTTTGTAAAAGTTCGGTCATAGGTTTTCTATGTATAAAATATAGAAGTTAGTCGTTAGCGCGATACCCTTCCGCTGGCGTCGCCGCTCATTAGTTTTTCTACTTCATCCACAGTAACGAGGTTAAAATCGCCGTAGATAGTGTGTTTGAGGCACGAGGCGGCAACGGCAAAGTTCAATGCCTTTTGGTCGTTGTCGGTGTAGGTGAGCAGTCCGTAAATAAGCCCGCCCATAAACGAGTCGCCGCCGCCCACGCGGTCAACAATGTGCGTGATGTCGTAGCGCGGCGACTGGAACAGCGTCTTGCCATCAAACAGCACGCCGCCCCAAGTGTTGTGGTTGGCATTGATGGAGCCGCGCAGCGTGATGATGACTTTTTGGGCACGCGGAAATTTGTGCATCAACTGTTCGCACACCGATTGAAAGGCTTGGGCATCCACCTGCCCGCCGGTATGGGCGGCATCAAAACCCTGAGGCTTAATGCCAAACACCGTTTCGGCGTCTTCCTCGTTGCCCAAAATAATGTCGCAGCCTTGCACGAGTTGGGGCATCACTTCGGCGGCTGTTTTGCCATATTTCCACAGGTTTTTGCGAAAGTTGAGGTCAGTCGAAACCCTTACGCCTAACTTATTGGCAACCTCAATGGCTTCCCAACAAGCATCGGCAGCGCCTTGCGACAGCGCAGGGGTAATGCCTGTCCAGTGAAACCAATCGGCGCCTTTCAAAACACGCTCCCAGTCTATCATTCCCGCTTTGATGTCGGCAATGGACGAATGCGCGCGGTCGTACACAACCTTGCTGGCGCGAGACACAGCGCCGGTTTCCAAAAAATAGATACCCAAACGCTCGCCGCCAAAAATCATATTGGCGGTGTTCACGTTGTATTTGTGCAGGCTTTTGAGGCAAGCATCGGCAATATCGTTTTTGGGCACGCGGCTCACAAACTCCGCATCAACGCCGTAGTTGGCAAGCGACACGGCAACGTTGGCTTCGCCGCCGCCAAAGGTTGCCGTCAATTCCGTTGCCTGACTAAACCGCAAGTAATCGGGCGTCGCCAACCGCAACATAATTTCTCCAAAAGTTACAACTCGCATAATTTACAATTGATAATGGATAATGGACAGAAACTTGAAACATTGAAACCTTGAAACTTGAAACTCTTAAACTATCACCTTATACTTGGGCACCAACGATTTCATAATGACCCACGCGATGAGGTAGGCGAGGGAGCAAAAGATGAATACTATTGCGTATCCTGCGGGTTTGCCTACAAATCCCAAAAACGCGAATTGCGTTTCGCCGCAGAAAGTAAAGAACATCCCTGAGCCTTTTTGAATAAAGAACGCGCCGACGCCGCCCGCCATAGTGCCCACTCCAACGATGGTGGCAATGGCTGTTTTGGGAAACATATCGCCGATGGTAGAAAAGATGTTTGCCGACCACGCCTGATGCGCCGATGCACCCACAGCAATGAGCAAAATGGGCACCCAATAACTAATGTAACCCAGCGGTTGCGCCAGCAACACCACCAACGGCAAAAATGCAATGATGAGCATGGCACGCATACGCCCCGTGTATGGATTCATTCCTTTGTTGATGAAATAAGAAGGAAATTTGCCGCCAAACACCGAGCCTACAACCGTGATGGTGTAAAGCACGGCAATGGGCAGCGCAATTTCGGTGCCCGACATATTGTATTGCACTTTGAGGTAGGCAGGCGTCCAAAAAAGAAAAAACCACCACACGCCGTCGGTCATCAACTTGCCCACCGCAAACGCCCACGTTTGCTTGTATTTCATACATTGCCCAAAAGACATTTTCTTTTGTTGCGTGGTAGAGACCTGGCGCGCCGCATCGCTGCTATCTTGATTGATGTAGGCGATTTCCAGCGCATTCATTTTGGGATTTCCTTCGGGTTTTTTATACACAAAAAGCCAAAATCCAAGCCACACAAAACCGATAATGCCCACCACCACAAATGCGGCTTCCCAGCCCCAGTACTTTGCCATAAGCGGCACAGTGAGCGGCGCAATAATCGCGCCCACATTGGCACCCGAATTGAAAATGCCGGTGGCAAAAGCACGGTCTTTCTTAGGAAAATACTCGGCAGTGGTTTTGATAGCAGCCGGAAAATTGCCCGACTCGCCCAAAGCCAGCACGCAGCGGCAAATGATGAACATGGTTACGCTGACAAACGACACCTGCGCTGCAATGTCGGTGCCCGCTGCCACACTGCGCAATGCCGCCGTATCGGGCAGCCCCACAAGCCGCTCGGTTACAACGCCGCACAATGCGTGAACGCCTGCACCCAACGACCACACAGCGATAGCGATAGCATAACCTTTGCGGGTACCCACCTTGTCCACAAAACGCCCTGCAAAAAGCGTTGCAAAGGCGTAGAACAGCGAAAACGCCGCCGTGATGGTGCCGTAATCATTGTCTGTCCAATGAAACAGTTCCTCCAACAAGGGTTGCAACAGCGACAGCACTTGCCTGTCGAGATAATTTACCGTAGTGGCAAAAAACAACAATGCACAAATTACCCAGCGGTAGTTTGTCATTTTGGGATTGAGATTATTCATAGGTTTCAAAGTTTGTGGCTCTTTATTTTTTTGCAAAAATACGCAAAATAATTAATAATGCACAATGGGCAGTGGTAAAAAATGCAAAAGGTTGCGTTTTCCATAGGCTGCGCTTCGCTTGCCTACGGTTATGCAAATTCAACCCTTCGGGTTGCACATTTTTCAAAAAGCCTACAAAGACTTTCTTCACTTTGGTAGGATAACATAAAAAATATAACTTTGTGGGTTGAATCTACACATTTTGAAGCCAAAATGATTTTTTTTTACTACATTTGCAGACTTAAAAAACTGACAATTGAAACCTGAAACCATAACATCCTTGTTGCGTCCCAACATTCTGCACCTCACGCCTTATTCTTCGGCGCGAAGTGAGTTTGATGGTGCCGAAGGTATTTTTTTGGATGCCAACGAAAATCCCTACAACACCGATTACAACCGCTATCCCGACCCCTTGCAGCGCAAATTAAAAGAAAAATTGGCGCAAACAAAAGGGGTGCAGCCAAGCAATATATTCTTGGGCAATGGCAGCGACGAAGCCATCGACATTGCGCTACGCTCTTTCTGCAACCCGCACGCCGACAACATTGTAACCATCACGCCCACCTACGGAATGTACAAAGTGCTGGCTCAAATTAACGATGTAGAATTGCGCGAAGTGCCGCTCAATGCCGATTTTTCGTTAAACACCCAAGCGGTATTGCAAGCGGTGGATGCGCACACAAAAATGATTATCCTTTGCTCTCCCAACAACCCTACGGGCAACGATTTGGAATGGTCTTCGATGTTGCATTTGCTCAATAATTTTAGCGGCATCATCGCCATAGATGAGGCGTACATTGACTTTGCGCAAGGTGCCAGTAGGCTGCAATACTTGCCCCAATATCCTCGTTTGATAGTGTGGCAAACGTTTTCAAAAGCGTGGGCAATGGCGGGTTTGCGCTTGGGCATCGCATTTGCGCACGAGGAATTGATTGCAGTGTTCAACAAAGTAAAATACCCCTACAACATCAACGCCTACACGCAACAAAAGGCATTGGAAATGCTGCAACAACAACCCACAATGTTGCAGCAAGTGAACACTATATTGCAAGAGCGGCAACGCCTGCAAAAAGAATTTGCACAATTGAAATATGTAAAAACCGTATATCCTACTTCTGCCAATTTTATTCTCATCCAAGTAGAGGATGCCAATCGTTTGTACGACTATCTATTGGCACAACACATCATAGTGCGCAACCGCACCAAGGTGCAACTATGCGGCAACTGCGTGCGCATCACCGTAGGGACAGCGCACGAAAATGATGCACTGCTCCAAGCAATGCATCTTTTCGCCTAAAAGTTTGCAGTTTATTCTTGTGCTGCGGGTTGCTCTGCTGCGGGTTGTTCTGCGGCAGGTTGTTCTGCGGCAGGTTGTTCTGCGGCAGGTTGTTCCGTAGCAGGTTGTTCTTCCGCGGCAGGAGCGGCAGCCTCTGCGGCAGCAGGCTTTGCCGCCTTGGCAGCAGCCTCTTCGAGTGCTTTTCGCTTTTGCGCCACTACCTCCGATTTGGCTTCTTTGACTTTTTGTTCGGCAGAAAAACGGTTTTTGCTTTTGTCCTGTTTTTCTTTCATCAAAGCGTCAATTTTTGCCTGAATCTTGATGGATTTTTCTTGCAACCACGCTGCCAATTTTTGGTCAGCCACCTCAGCGGTGAAGGCGCCTTTTTTGACGCCGCCGTCGAGATGTTTTTTGTAGAGCACGCCCTTGTACGAAAGGATGGCGCGTGCCGTATCTGAGGGTTGGGCTCCCTGATTGAGCCATTTCAAAGCGCTTTCAAAGTTGAGTTCAATGGTGGCTGGATTGGTGTTGGGGTTGTAGGTGCCCAACTTTTCAATCAACTTGCCATCACGTGGCGCTCTGCTGTCGGCGACCACAATATGGTAAAAGGCGTGCGCCTTTTTGCCGTGTCGCGATAATCTGATTTTTACAGCCATTGCTTTTTGATAAAAATTAAAAAATAAGTCGGCAAAGATAGACATTATTTATATTTTTGCAAATTTTTTTTTAAGAAACCTCATAAAATAGGTCATTACCAAGCGTCCGTCTGTATTTTTAACCGTATGGTATTCCATACAGTTAAAATCGGGATTAGTAGTGATGCCTTAAAAGTTATTGATATTGAATAAGTTATATTGTTCTTTGACATTTTGGTTTATTTACAATTATTACTACATTTGCGCTTGGTTGATATACCAACCAAATTGGTCAATCAAAAAATATTGTAACTTACCAAGTTAAAACTATGAAATCACTTTATTTTTTACCTTTATGGTTGCTGTTGCTGTCTGTTGCGGCGCAGGCGCAGATTATTACTTCTACGCCTGCCACCATCACTACAGACTATAGTGGCGAGGTTACGCTGGTGTTTGATGCGGCGCAGGGCAGTGCCGGACTCAAAGGTTTCAATGGCGATGTGTATGCACACACGGGGCTATGCACCAACACCGGCGACTGGAAATACGCGCCCTCGTGGGGCAACAATGCTGCCAAATATAAACTCACTTCGCTGGGCGACAACAAGTGGCAGTTTGTTATTTCCCCATCCATAAAAGAATTTTATGGCGCAGCCGAAAACGAAGTTGTGAAAAAATTAGCCTTTGTTTTTAGAAGTGCCGACAATAGCAAAGAAGGCAAAGACGTTGGTGGAACCGACATTTTTGTGAATGTATCGGAGGCTATATTGATGGCAAAAATAGAAACTCCATCGCAAAAATCTATGTTGGTAAATGAAAACGAAACGGTGGCTATCAAAGCAAAATCACTATTGAGTACATCATTTTCGGTGTACATCAACAATGAGTTGCTCAAAACCACCACTACGCTTAGTATAGACACAGCATACAAATTTACCGCTGCGGGACTCTACTACATCATTGCCGAAGCCAGCGATGCTACAAAAACGGTGCGCGACACTGTCAATATTCTTGTGCCCAATAATGTAGCGGAAGAATCTTTGCCCGCCGATATGCAATATGGCATCAACTATCACGATGACAACACCAAGGCTACGTTGGTGCTTTTTGCACCGCACAAGAGCCGCGTTTTTGTGATTGGCGACTTCAACAATTGGTTGCTCGGCAACGATTATCAAATGAAAAAAGATGGCGATGTGTTTTGGCTCACACTCCAAAACCTTGTGCCAGAAACGGAATACGCCTATCAGTATGTGATTGACCAAACTTTGACGGTGGCAGATGCATATTCCGAAAAAGTGCTTGACCCTTGGAACGACGGCTACATTGGTGCGCAAATTTACCCCCATTTAAAACCTTATCCTGCCAATAAAACTACGGGCATCGTATCCGTGTTGCAAACCGCGCAAACGCCCTACACGTGGGCAAGCAACAACTATGTGCGCCCTGCCAAAGATAAGTTGGTTATCTACGAATTGTTGGTGCGGGATTTTGTTTCTCAACATACTTACAGCACGCTGATAGACTCGCTGCATTACTTGAAAACATTAGGAATTAACGCCATCGAACTATTGCCTGTGAACGAATTTGAAGGCAACGAAAGTTGGGGTTACAACCCTGCGTTTTATTTTGCTCCCGACAAGTACTATGGCGCAAAGCGAGAACTGCAGCGCTTTGTGGACTCTTGCCACAGCCACGGCATTGCCGTGATTGTCGATTTGGTGCTCAATCATTCGTTTGGCTACTCGCCTATGGTGCAGATGTATTGGGACGCGAGCAACAATCGCCCAAGTGCACAAAGCCCTTGGTTCAATGTAACGTCGCCCAACCAAACTTACTTCTGGGGCAGCGACTTCAATCATCAAAGCCTGCACACGCAACGGTTTGTGGACAGAGTCAATCGTTTTTGGCTCACCGAATATCGCGCCGATGGCATTCGTTTTGATTTTACCAAAGGTTTCACCAACACCCCGGGCGAAGGCTGGAACTACGATGCGCAGCGCATTGGCATTCTCAAACGTATGTCGGATAGCATTCGCGCGTGCAGCTCCGATGCCTATATTATTTTTGAGCACCTCACTGCAAACAACGAGGAGACTGAGTTAGCCAACTATGGCATTATGCTTTGGGGCAATGTGAAC
>BNTQ01000081.1 GCA_025996715.1 Bacteroidia bacterium
CTGTGGTGGAGGCAATCGTGGCAGGCGTTGCCCAAGGTTGCCGCCAAGCAGGCTGCGCGCTGATAGGCGGCGAAACCGCCGAAATGCCCGGTATGTATGGCGATGGTGAATACGACATTGCCGGTTTTACCTGCGGTGCTGTCGAAAAATCTAAACTCATCGACGGCAGCAAGGCGGCGGTGGGCGATCTGTTGGTGGGCATTGCTTCGAGCGGCGTTCATTCCAACGGTTTCAGTTTGGTGCGCAAAGTATTAAAGGACAACAACCTAAACCTCAACCAAGTGTATCCCCAATTGGGAGAGGTCAAACATCCCGCCAAACGCCCCAATGGTGCCCATCGCGCCCAAGCGCGCAGTGGATGCCACGTGCTTTTTGATGCGGCTCACCACCTCGTATCCTGCCTCGAGGTTCACTCCTGCGTCTTCGTAACTTTTTGCCATAATTTCAAGTTTCAAGTTTCAAGTTTCACGTTTCAAGTTTCAAGTTGTGATAATTTTTATACTACAAGTACAATTGCGCCAATGGCAATCAATGCACCGCCAATAATTGTTTTTATATCCATTGATTCGTTCAAAAAAAAGAATGAAAGTATCATTACAAAAACAACGCTCAACTTGTCAATGGGCGCGACTTTTGAGACATTGCCTGTTTCTAATGCTTTGAAATAAAATATCCACGAAAGTCCTGTTGCCAATCCCGAAAAAATTAAGAATAACAGGTTTGTTTTGTTGAGTTCTTTTACATCTTTGAGTTGTCCGCTCATCACAACAATGCCCCAAGCCATCAATAGCACTACCATTGTGCGTATGGCAGTGGCTACATTTCCGTTAATTCCTTTGACGCCAACTTTTGCCAAAATGGCTGTGAGCGCAGCAAAAAAAGCCGATAATAATGCATAATATTTCCACATACTATATTAGAAATTCGTTTATTTTGTTGTTGTCAAATGTTCTGTTGTTCTTTGTGTCTGCTTGTAAAACTGCTTCAGTTCTTGCTTGCGGGCATTGTCCAAATTGTATTTTCGTATGCCTTGTACGGCACCTTCCAAGCCCATCAGTTCGTGAAGGCACGCGCCCGCATCTACGGTTTGAAGCCGCAGAAAAGCATTTTCACTACCTATGGCGCGCAACTCTTGGGCTGTTGCAATGCCCACCTCGCGCAAGCGTTGAGCCACCACTGGTCCAATGTTGGGAAGTGTTGTTAAATCCGTTTGGGTACTAAAATTTTCCATCTTTAATATGAAAACATCAGGTTGAGACGTTCAGGGGGATTATTGCTCAATAACAGCCTGACTCAACAATTCATTAATTTGCAATTGTAGTGGTGGCAAATCATTATGAATAATAGCCCACACCTCTTCATCTTCAATTTGATAATAACCGTGCACCATTACGTGACGCATGGCTATGATTTTATGCCATTCCACTTCAGGATGTTGTGCCTTAAATTGTTTGGAAAGCATATAGGCAGCCTCTCCCACAATCTCCAAAACTTTTACTACAGCAAAGTGTAGAACTTTGTTGGTACAATAATTTTCAAAGGTAAGCCCATTGGTAAACTCAAAAGCGTTACCAATAGCCTCCTGCATGTGTTGCAGGCGTCCCCTATCTCTCAATTCCTCTCTCATAAATCAAAATTTTATCACGGTTAGCACTCTCTACCGCAAAATTGCACAAGCAACCATCTTTCACCAAATCTACCTTCTTGTGAAGCAAATGCTGTAATTCTTCCATCATACGCACACGGTCGAACAACGAAACCCTGCGGTTGGGAATAAACTCAACAAGAATATCCACATCGCTGCGGCGGGTGGCTTCACCACGCGCATACGACCCAAACAACCACGCCTTATCAACAGGCTGATGTTGCAAGTAAGCGGCTATGGTGTGTTGTATGTGATTACGTTTCATTGGCTTTAATTTTTCCACAAAGGTACAAAACTTTCCCCATTCCACAAAAACCAGCGACCCATGAGGCACTACTGCCCATTGGTCGCTGGTATTGTTCCCCTTTTGGGGGTTAGGGGGTGGTTATTGTTTCACAAAAGTTTTGAAATGGCAAAATTAATTAACCTTTTTTTGTTACCTCATTACTTTTGCACAAAAGAATAAAAATTGTACCTTTGCCCGAGTAGGATATTTACAATTTGAATTTTGATTTAAAATGGAACGAACAAAAATTGCAAAATTGCTCACGGCGGGCGAAGTGGGCAAACCTGTGATGGTAAAGGGCTGGGTGCGCACCAAGCGGGGCAACAAAAATGTGGCATTTGTGGCACTCAACGACGGCTCCACCGTGCACCACCTACAATTGGTGCTCGATGTGCAAAAGTTTGACGAAGACTTGCTCAAAAAAGTAACCACCGGCGCGTGCTTGTGCGCCGCCGGAAACTTAGTGGCATCGCAGGGCGGCGGGCAGTCGGTGGAAGTGGTGGTGGACAGCCTCGAACTCTACGGCACTGCCGACCCCGAAACCTATCCCTTGCAAAAAAAGGGGCACTCGTTGGAGTTTTTGCGCGAAATATCCCACCTGCGCCCGCGCACCAACACTTTTGGCTGCGTGTTGCGCATACGCCACGCGATGGCGTATGCTATTCACAAATTTTTTAACGACAACGGCTTCTATTATTTGCACACGCCGCTCATCACAGGCTCTGATGCAGAGGGCGCGGGTGCTATGTTTCAGGTTACCACCTTGGAAGTGGGCAACCCTCCGCGCACGCCAAAAAATGAGGTAGATTATGCACAGGATTTTTTTGGCAAACCTACTAATCTCACCGTTTCGGGGCAGTTGGAGGGCGAATTGGGCGCGTTGGCATTGGGCGAAATTTACACTTTTGGTCCCACCTTTCGCGCCGAAAATTCCAATACCCCACGCCACTTGGCAGAGTTTTGGATGATTGAGCCTGAGATGGCATTTTACGAAATCAAAGACAATATGGACTTAGCCGAAAAGTTCATCAAATACCTTGTGCAATATGCCTTAGACAATTGCCGCGACGACCTGCAATTCTTGAACGATATGTACGACAAAGAATTGTTGCAACGTTTGCAAAGCGTGTGCAGCACCGATTTTGTGCGATTGAGTTATACCGATGGCATAAAAATTTTGGAGCAATGCGGGCAAAAATTTGAGTTCCCTGTCTATTGGGGTGCCGACCTGCAAAGCGAGCACGAGCGTTATTTGGTAGAGCAACACTTTCAACGCCCTGTGATTTTGACCGATTATCCTAAGGAAATCAAGGCGTTTTATATGAAGCAGAATGAAGATGGCAAAACGGTGCGTGCTATGGATGTGCTGTTTCCAAAAATCGGCGAAATCATTGGCGGTTCGCAACGCGAGGAGAGTTTAGAAAAACTGCAACAACGCATCGACGAATTGAACATCGACACCAAAACAATGTGGTGGTATTTGGACACCCGCCGCTTTGGCTCTGCCCCGCACAGCGGCTTTGGATTAGGCTTTGAGCGGCTGCTGTTATTTGTTACCGGAATGGGCAATATCCGCGATGTGATACCTTTTGCACGCACGCCCAAAAATGCTGAATTTTAATTTTTTTGCCTGTGCTTTCGCAACTTCTTACACAAAAACAACAGCAGCAGCAACACTTGTCGGCGCAACAACTGCAACTGATAAAATTGCTCGAACTATCGGCGCAGGAATTTGAACAACGCGTGCAAAACGAGTTAGAAGAAAACCCTGCATTGGACGCCGTTGTAGAGAGCGACGATATTCCCATCAGTGTAGAAGACCACGACGAAGTGCCTGTTTATACCGGCAATTTGTACCGTTCATCAAACCCTTATAGCAGCCCTATAACGCCCGACCGTGCTGCTAATTTTCACACTTTGCTGCTGCAACAATTATCTCTCCTTCCGCTGTCGGATAGCGAGCAGCAACTTTGTATTTTTCTTGTCGGTTGCTTGGAATCCGATGGCTACTTGCGGCGCCCACTGGGCGATATAGCCAACGACTTGCTGTTTGTGCAAAACATCGAAGCGGATGTTGCGCAGTTACACAGAATGTTGTGCATTGTTCAAACCTTAGAGCCGGCGGGCATTGCAGCACGCAACCTGCAAGAGTGCCTGCTTTTGCAATTGCAACGCAAACAGCCTGCCTCCAAAAATACAACCTTAGCCATCCAAATAATGACGGCGCATTTTGAAGATTTTACATTGCGGCATTACAATAAATTGGCAGATAAATTGGGTATTTCGCTCTCGCAATTAAAGAAAGTAGTGGACGAAATTACCAAGTTAGACCCTAAGCCGGGCAGCAGTTTTTCGGAAAATGACAATACTTTTGTTGCCTCTATTATTCCCGATTTTGTGGTAGAATATAAAAATGGCGAATTGCAGCAAAGCCTTGTAGAACGCCATACTCCCAAACTTTTTGTGAGCCGCGAGTACCAAAAAATGGCGCACGAATTGACCGCCAACAACAAAGATGCCCATCAGTTTGTGGCGCAAAAAGTGAGTGATGCCAACGGTTTCATCACCATGGTGCAGCAGCGCAACAATACCATGAGCGTGATAATGAATGCCATTGCGGCACATCAAAAACAGTTTTTTATGACCGGCAACGAAGCCGATTTGCAACCGCTCACACAGCAGGCTATTGCTCACAAAACGGGCTACGATGCCTCCACCATTTCGCGGGTGATTGGCAACAAATATGTGCAAACCAACTTTGGCGTTTTGCCGCTCAAATCTTTTTTTGTAGGAAAATCCCGCACCACCGATGGCGACGAAGTGGCGGTATCACAAATTAAGCAAACCCTTGCCGACATTGTAAAAAACGAAGACCCAAAGCATCCCTTGTTGGATGCCGAATTGGTGGAACAACTGCATCAAAGAGGCTTCACCGTGGCGCGGCGCACGGTTGCAAAGTACCGCGAACAGTTGAACATTGGCACCACGCGGATGCGGCAAAAGTTGTGAGGAAATGCACGCGCTGATTAATTTTGCAAAAACTGTTCTATCGCCGCTCGCGTGTCGGCAATGGCTTTTGGGAGGTTATCATTAATGATAACCACATCAAATTGTGGCGAAAAACTCATTTCGTGTTCGGCTTTGGCAATGCGCTCGGCAATGATGGCGGGCGACTCGGTGCCGCGCGATTCCAAGCGTTGCTGCAACACTGCTACCGATGGCGGCATAATAAAAATGAGCAGTGCTTGTGCGCCAAATTTTTTTTTCAAACTCAATCCGCCATACACGTCCACATCAAAAATGACCTGTTTGTTTTCACTCCAAATCCGCTCAGGCTCTGACTTTAAGGTGCCATAAAATTTGTTGGCATACACCTCCTCCCATTCTACAAATTCATCATGGTCTGCCTTTTGTTGAAACTCCTCTGTGGTCAAAAAATAGTAGTCGCGCCCATCCACTTCACCCGCACGCGATGGGCGATTGGTTGCCGAAATAGAAAACTCCAATGTGTTCAACTGTTGCAACAGTTGTTTCACAATAGTGGTTTTGCCTGAGCCCGAAGGAGCCGAAAATATGATAACTTTTCGCATCACAATAAGTTCAATAATTGTTCTTTTATTTTTTCTAATTCATCTTTCATTTGCACCACAATGTGCTGCATTTGGCTGTGATTGGATTTGGAGCCAAGGGTGTTGATTTCGCGCCCCATTTCTTGGGCAATAAAACCCAATTTGCGCCCTGCACCCACCTCTTTGGAAGTCGCTGTAAAGTACTTGCAATGTTGCTCCAACCTCGTTTTTTCTTCGGTAATGTCAAATTTTTCAAAGTAATAAATCAACTCTTGCTCAAAGCGATTTTTGTCCACCGAAAATTCTTCGGTGATGCCCCGCAAGGCTTGCAGTAAACTTGTTTTCACGGTTTCTATCCGCTCTTTTTCAAAAGGTGTTATTTGCTTCAATAGCGATAAAATTATCTCTACCCTTTGCAATATATCGCCTATCAACACGCAGCCCTCTTGCTCGCGAAAGGCTGTGAGCGCGCCAATGGCTTTTTGTGTGCACTCCAAAACCACCTGTTTTTCCGGTTCTGTGAGAGATTTTTCTTGTGTATTGAGCACATTGGGCAGCGGCAAAATATCACCCGCTGTGATGCTAAAATCATTACCATATTTTGCGGCTACTGCTTTCAATTGCGACAGATATTCTCCAAAAAGAGGTTCGTTAATCACAGTAGCAGCAAGGGTTTGCGGACTTTGTAGGCTTACTATCACCTCCACTTTGCCGCGCTGCAACACTTGCAACAGAGCACGTATATCTGCCTCTATTTCGCGATAGCACGATGGAATTTTGAGATTCAAATCCAATTGTTTGCTGTTGAGCGAGCGCAGTTCCACCGCTATGCGTTTGTCCGCAAAGTCGGCGGCGGCTGCCCCAAAACCTGTCATAGAATATGCCATTTTTTTAGTTGTCAAGTATAAAGTACAATTTTTTTCACTATTCATTGTCCATCAAAACGGAGGATTGTTGTCAATAATGTTGTGCCCTCCCGTTATGAAATCATCGCTGTTGATTTTAGAACCTATAATTTGTCCCATTTGTTCTATTTGTTCATCGCCGGGGTTTTCAAATTTTGCCAATTCTTTGCGAAAGCGCAGTTTTATATCGCCCAAACCACCATTGCGGTGTTTGGCTATCATAATTTCGGCCATTCCTGTTGAGTCGCTGCCATCAAACAATTCTTCGATGCGGTAGTACTCCGGGCGGTGCACAAACACCACCATATCGGCATCCTGCTCTATGGCACCCGATTCGCGCAGGTCGCTCAGTTGCGGACGCTTGTTTTTTTCGGTGCGCGACTCAATGCTTCTGTTCATTTGCGACAAAGCAATGATGGGAATTTTTAACTCTTTTGCCACCGATTTCAACATCCGCGAAATGGCCGAAATTTCTTGTTCGCGAAAATTTTTGTACTCCGGCGCGTGCATCAATTGCAAATAATCGATAATCACACATTGTATGTTGTGCTGCTTGTGGAGCCGCCGCACCTTTGACGAAAACTCAAGAGTAGTAAGCCCCGGCGTGTCGTCAATATACAACTCGGCATCTTTTAAGTTGTTGATACTTTCATACAAATGATTTAATTCTTCTTTGTTGATTCGCCCTTTGAGGCGGTCGCCGCTAATGCCCGATTCGCTCATAAACAAACGGTTGACCAACTCCTCCGACGACATTTCTAACGAAAAAAATGCAACAGGACGTTTGTGTTCAATTACCATATTGCGTGCCATAGAGAGCACAAATGCGGTTTTGCCCATCGAGGTGCGCCCCGCCACAATAACCAAATTGGATTTTTGCCAGCCTTGCGTTATTCTGTCCAACTCCGTAAACCCAGACGGGATGCCGCTTAGCGGGTCGGTACTTTTTTGCCTCTCCTCTATTTCGGTCAATACATTTTTTGAAATCTCCCCCACTGTTTCCGCCTGCTGTTTGATATTGCCTTCGGCCAATTGCAAAATGTCGTTTTGTGCCCTGTCCAACACATCATTCACATCTTGCGAATCGTCAAAAGAATCGCGCTGCACCTCACTTGTAACGCGAATAAGTTCGCGCTGCAAATATTTTTGGGCAATAATTTTGGCGTGAAAATCAATGTGTGCCGCCGAGCCTACTTTCATCGACAGTTGGGCAAGATAGGCTCTGCCGCCCACTGTTTTGAGTTGTTTGCCACGTTTGAGTTCTTCGCTCACTGTAAGCATATCCACAGGTTCGGTTCTTTCCCGCAATTTAATAATGGCTTCAAAAATATGCTGATGAGCCTCTTTGTAAAAACTTTCGGGATGCAAAATATCTAACACATCATCCACCGCGTCTTTTTCAATCATACACGCTCCCAGCACCGCCTCCTCCAAGTCCAATGCCTGCGGAGGAATTTTGCCCAAGTCCAAGCCCACTGTGTCCACGCTTGCCGCGCTGCTCTTTTGCGAACGGTTATTAAATGATTTTTCGCCTGCTGCCATAATTGTAAGTTCAAAAATTTTTTATGCGCAAAGATAATTAACTCAAAGCGGTTTATTGCTTATTTGCCAAAAAATTACTTAACAAGCACTTGTTAAAAAACAGTTGAAAACTTTTTGCAAAACTATAACTATATGATTTTCAATCAGTTAATTAAATTTGCAAAATGATAACAACATTTTTAATTAAAATGTTTACTTTTGTGTGTTTTTTTGCAACTTTTTGCGCTACTCGTTACGTCTAAGTACGATTTATGGTAAACAAAAACAGGATTCTGATAATATTTGCATTGTACAAAAACCATTCCAATAATGGAAATACAAAATAACATTCAACACAGCAGTCAATACAATATATTGATTGAACAAATAGGAAGTTTGCTGCAACAAGGGCGAAAACACGTTGCTTCTGCTGTAAATAATATCTTAGTGCAAACTTATTGGAACATAGGAAAATACATTGTTGAATTTGAACAAGGCGGTGCTATTAAAGCAGAATACGGCGATGAACTATTATTGAGATTAAGCAAAGACCTTACGCAAGCATACGGTAAAGGATTTAGTCGTTCTAATCTTTTTAATATCAGATTGTTTTACATTAAATTCTCAAAAATCCAGACACTGTCTGGACAATTTGGTGAAACACTGTCTCGCCAATTGAATTGGAGTCACTATGTTGAAATTTTGAAAGCCGATAGTAACTTGGAAATCAGTTTTTATGTTCAACAATGTGAAAAGGAAAATTGGAGTGTCCGTGAGTTGAAACGGCAAATGAATAGTCTACTTTTTCACCGTTTGGCACTGAGTAAAGACAAAGAGAGCGTGTTGAAACTTGCCGAAAAAGGCGCAGAAATTCAAAAACCCGAAGATATTGTCAAAGAGTCGTTTGTGCTTGAATTTCTTGGTATTCCGCAACAAGAACAATATCTGGAGGGTGAATTGGAAGAGCGCTTGATAAAAAATTTAGAGGCTTTTCTGCTTGAATTGGGCAAAGGTTTCGCTTTTGTAAAACGACAATATCGTGTGCCAGTCAATAATCGTAATTTTTCCGTTGATTTGGTGTTCTATCACATAATTTTGAAATGCTATGTTTTAATTGATTTGAAGCGTGGCGAAATAGAGCATGGCGATATAGGGCAAATGAATTTTTATCTCAACTATTTTCGCAAAGAAGTCAATATAGAAACAGATAATGAGCCAATCGGAATAGTTTTAGGTGCTTACAAGGACAATATCATGGTTGAGTATGCAATGGATAATATTAATAATCAATTATTTGTAAGTAAATATCAACTATATCTCCCTAATAAAGAAGATTTAAGAAACATAATCAATCGGCAATTAAAAGATGAAGATATTTAATTTTGAATAGACAACCCAATGATAGAGTTACACAACATCCACAAAACCTACAATGCAGGCTCGCCGCTGCACGTGCTCAAAGGCATTGATTTGAGCATTGCCAAAGGGGAATTTGCCTCCATTATGGGTGCATCAGGCTCCGGCAAATCCACACTGCTCAACATTTTGGGCATACTCGACACCTACGACGAAGGCGACTACTACCTTAGCGGCACTTTGATAAAAAACATCAGCGAAACACGCGCAGCCGAATTGCGCAACCGCTTGATAGGATTTATTTTTCAATCGTTCAACCTCATTTCGTTCAAAAATGCGATGGAAAATGTAGCGTTGCCGCTGTTTTATCAAGGCGTGAGCCGCAAAAAACGCAATGCCTTGGCATTGGAATACCTCGATAAATTGGGGCTGCGAGAATGGGCACATCATTTGCCTTCCGAACTGTCGGGCGGGCAAAAACAGCGCGTAGCCATTGCCCGCGCACTCATTTCGCACCCGCAAGTCATCCTCGCCGACGAGCCAACAGGAGCATTGGACAGCCAAACCTCACGCGAGGTAATGCAAATTCTCCGCGATGTGAACAAAAATGACGGCATCACAATGATTATAGTTACCCACGAGCGCGGCGTAGCCGACTCCACCGACAAAATCATCCACATCTGCGACGGCATCATCGAAGAAATTGAGCAAGGAAAGGGCGTGATTGCGGAAGACGGAATGAAGTGAGTTTTAAGAGTTCAATGTTCAAACGCAATACTATGCAAAACACAGAATTAGTTTTATACAAAACTCAAGACGGCGATATTACGATTGACGTTTTGGTTGAAAATGATACCGTTTGGCTATCGCAAAAGCAAATGGGAATGTTGTTTGAAACCTCGAGAAACAATATTACAATGCACATCGCCAATATTTTTAAAGAAGGCGAATTAGAGCAAAAAGTGGTATGTAAGGATTCCTTACATATCACTCAACACGGCGCTATGAAAGGGAAAACGAAAGAAGTTGTAACCCAATTGTACAATCTTGATGTTATCATCTCCGTAGGTTACAGAGTAAAATCGCAGCGAGGCACGCAGTTTAGAATTTGGGCAAATTCTGTTCTCAAAGATTACATTATTAAAGGTTATGCCGTAAATGATAAATTGAAAATCGAACAATATAACGACTTGAAACAAACGGTAAAATTATTGTCAAATGTTATTCAAAATAAGGCACTTACAGCAGACGAGGCAGCGGGACTTTTGCAGGTAATTGCCGATTATACCTACGCTTTGGATACGTTGGACAAGTATGATTATCAGTCGCTTGAAATAAATTACACCACCAAAGAGTTGCCGTTTCGGGCAACGTATGACAGTGCGATGCAAGCCATCGAAACGCTTCGCAACAAGTTTGGCAGCGGCGGATTGTTTGGCAACGAAAAAGATAAATCGTTTGACAGTTCCATCAACACCATTTATCAGACTTTTGGCGGCGAAGACTTGTACCCGAGCATCGAAGAAAAGGCGGCGATGTTGCTCTATCTTGTCGTAAAAAATCATTCGTTTAGCGATGGCAACAAGCGGATTGCAGCATTTCTTTTCCTGTGGTTTTTGGAGAAAAACGGCATTTTATACAAAGCAGACGGCTCGCGATTGATAGAAAACAACACCTTAGTGGCTCTTACTTTGATGATTGCCGAGAGCCGAACGGAAGAAAAAGACATAATGAAAAAAGTGGTTGTGAATTTGATTAATAAGAATAATTAAAAACCTGAAACTTGAAATTTTGAAACTCTTAAAAAAATGTTCGACTTAGACCTTTGGCAAGAAATTTTTAGCGCTATCCGCAAAAACAAAATGCGGACTATACTCACCGGATTTTCGGTGGCGTGGGGAATTTTTATGCTCATCGTGTTGCTGTCGGCGGGCAATGGAATCAAAAATGGCATTATGTCCAATTTTAGTGGGCGTTCTACCAACACTGTGGAGGTGTGGGGCGGGCGCATTTCTATGCCCTACAACGGTTTGCCAATGGGACGGCGAGTGCGATTTGACAACAAAGATTTTGACTTGGTCGAAAACCGCATCCCCGGCACTGCCAATGTTGGCGGCGATTTGTGGTGGAATGGAACCGTTACTTTTGAAAGCGAATTTATGGCTTGCGAGATGCGCGGGGTGTATCCCAGCGTGTTGCTCATTGACAATTTGGATGTGTTGCCCAACGGGCGATTTATCAACGATATAGATATGCGCGAAAAGCGCAAGGTGGCACTCATTGGCGAGCGGCTCCAAACGGCATTATTCAAAGACAAAGACCCGGTGGGACAATATGTAAAATTCAACGGAGCAATGTTCCAAATTGTGGGCATTTACAAGCGCAACCAAAATTGGGGCAACGACAACGCCATCTACGTTCCATTCTCCACCGCGCAATTATTATTCAACGGCGGATGGGGCATCAACTCGATAGGTTTTACGGTGGAGGGTTTGACAACTCGCCAAGCCAACGAAAAATTTAATGACGATTTGCGCAAAAAATTTGCAGCATTGCACCGCACCCATCCGGACGACAAGCGGGCTGTGGGCATCTACAACCAGATGGAAGATTATTTGCAAACCATGTCCATTTTCAACGCGATTTCAATGTTTATGTGGATTATCGGCATTGGTACGCTCACGGCAGGAGTGGTGGGTGTGAGCAACATTATGCTCATCACCGTGCGCGAACGCACGCGCGAATTTGGTATTCGCAAAGCCTTGGGAGCCAAACCGGGAGCCATTTTGCGGCTCATCTTGTTGGAGTCCATTTTGATTACAGGCTTGTTTGGTTATGTGGGAATGTTGCTGGGCGTGGGTATTTCGGAGGCGGTGAATGCGCTGATGTCGCAAGGCGGCGGTGGCGGCGATGGTGGAATGTCTATTTTTAAAAACCCAACGGTGGATTTGAACATTGCGCTGCTTTCTACTGTGGTGTTGATAATTGCAGGAATGTTGGCGGGTTATTTTCCGGCACGCAAAGCCATTAAAATAACAGCCGTAGAAGCCATGAGAACGGAATAGAAATTCATTTTAAATGTTACATACAATACAATTTTGAAACTTTTTGACATAGACCTGTGGTACGAAATTTGGGTTACCATCACACGCAACAAAGTGCGCAGTTTGCTCACGGGCTTTGGCGTATTTTGGGGCATCTTTATGCTGGTGGTGATGATGGGTGCGGGCACGGCTTTGCAAAATGGCATTATGCGCGGCGTGGCGGGATTTGCCACCAACACTGCATTTTTTTACACCGAACTCACCACCAAGCCCTACAAAGGTTTTCGCAAAGGACGGCGTTGGAGTATGCACAACAACGACATCGAACTCATTCGCGCCACCGCCAAGGATGCCTTGTATGTATCGCCAATGCTCTTTGGTGGGCGCAGCGAGGGCAATGTGGTGTATGGCGAAAAATCGGGTGCCTACAACGTGCGCGGCGTTTATTCCAACTACACCAAAGTGGAGCAGCAGCGTTTGATGTTTGGTCGTTTCATCAACGAGGTGGACATATTGCAAAAGCGCAAAGTGTGTGTCATTGGCACGCGCGTGTACGAAGAGTTGTTCAAAAAAGGCGAAAACCCGCTTGGGCTATTGATTCGCGTCAGGGGTATTTATTTTCGTGTGATTGGAGTTGCCGATGGGGTGTCCAACATTAGCATCGGCGGGCGAGCGGCGGAGTCGGTGTTGCTGCCGTTTACTACGTTTCAGCAAGCCTACAATCAGGGCAACATTGTGCACTTTTTGGCAGTTACCGCCCGCGAGGGTGCCAATCTCGAAGAGTTAGAAAAAGACGTGAAAGCCATTCTGCGTGCGCAAAACAAAATAGCACCCGACGATGAACCTGCGGCAGGAAGTTTCAACATTGCCAAACAGTTTAAGATGTTTGATATGTTGTTTCTCGGCATCCGGCTGCTGGTGTGGTTTGTGGGCATTGGCACATTGTTGGCAGGCGTGGTGGGCGTGAGCAACATTATGCTGGTAACGGTGCGCGAGCGCACGCGCGAAATTGGCGTGCGGCGTGCCTTGGGCGCCAAGCCGGTTAAAATTATTGTGCAA
>BNTQ01000082.1 GCA_025996715.1 Bacteroidia bacterium
GGCGGCATTAGCAATAGCGGCTGGGTTGGCGGTGCTGCCCGCAGTGGGGCAACTTATCCCCACTATGGATTATGCCAAAGAATCCATGCGCGGTGGTGCTGTTTTGAAAGGTAACGCAGACGATACAGATGCTCCAAAAGCGCATTCCGGCTTGGATATAGACTATGCTTTTCAATGGAGTTATGGCAAAATAGAAACCTTCACCTTGTTGGTTCCCAACCTCTACGGCGCAAGTTCGCACTATAATATTGGACGCCAATCTAAGACCTACGAGGCTTTGAAAAACTCCGGGCAAGGGGCGCAATTTGTGCGTTATGCTCCCACCTATTGGGGCGACCAGCCTTTTACCTCAGGTCCCGTTTATGCCGGTGCAATCATTTGCTTTTTGTTCATATTGGGATTGTATCTGGTGGGTGAGCGCGAAAAGTGGTGGTTGCTCATTGCTACTGTGCTGGCAGTGTTTATGTCGTGGGGCAAAAATTTTCCTATTCTCAACGATTTTTTATTTTACCACCTGCCGCTCTACAGCAAGTTTCGCACGCCTTCGATGTCGTTGGTGATTGCCAATCTTACAATGGCAATTATGGCCACACTCACGCTCAAAGCGGTGATTGAGCAGTACCAACAAAAGAATTTTTGGCAAAAGTTCAAACGTCCTTTGCTTGTATCGGCGGGCATTACAGGAGGTTTGTGTTTGCTGTTGATACTTTTTGGCGGTGCTTTTGATTTCACTGCTGATGGCGATATGCGTTATCCCGATTGGCTCATCACTGCGCTGCAAGCCGACCGCCATAGTATGCTCACTGCCGATGCAGGACGCTCGTTGTTTTTTATTGCGGCGGCTGCCGCGCTGTTGTGGTTCTTTGCAAAAAAACGCCTCAAAATATCCTATCTCATAGTGGCGATGGGCGTTCTCATTTTTATAGATTTGTGGGCAGTGGACAAGCGTTTTTTGAACAGCGAGAGTTTTGTGTCCAAAAAGCAAGCCAAAGCACACGTTGCATCCGAAGCCGACAAGCAAATTTTGCAAGACAAAGACCCCAACTATCGTGTGCTCAACCTTGCCAGCAACACTTTCAACGAATCTTCCACTTCTTATTTTCACAAATCGGTAGGGGGTTATAGCCCTGCCAAACTGAGGCGGTATCAGGATATTATCGACCATCACATTGCAGGAAATATCAATATGAATGTGCTCAATATGCTCAACACGCGCTATTTTATTTTGTCCGACAGGCAAAATCAGGGGCAACAGCAAGTGCAGCGCAACCCCGATGCGCTGGGCAATTGCTGGTTTGTGGACAGTTTGCGCTGGGTAGATAGTCCCGACGAAGAAATTGCAGCACTCACGCATTTTGCGCCCAACAAAACTGCCGTGATTGACACCGCGTGGCGGTCAAAAATACCTGCGGATTTGCCGACTGTAGTGGCAAGCGACCCCGCAGCCAACATCACCATGACAGATTATCGCTCGCCCGGCAATATCTTTTATCAAAGCAACAATTCGCAAGCCCAATTGGCAGTATTTTCGGAGGTGTTTTACAAAACTTGGAAAGCCTACATCGATGGCAAAGAAGCACCTTTGGTGCGGGTCAATTATATTTTGCGCGCCTTGTCGGTGCCTGCGGGCGAGCACTCCATTGAGTTGAAATGCAAGGACGAACTACACCTAAAATGTGCTCGTTTGTCTCTCTATGCTTCGATATTTGTGGGATTTATTATTATTGGCAGCGCGGTATTGTTGTTCATAAAAAGGCGCAATAACAAAGCACAAATATCCATTCAAAAATAACAAAAATTTTGAATACCTTTGTTTGTTGAAATTAATTATTAATTATACAATATGAAAACTCTTCTTGTTACAGGCTCTTCGGGTCTCATTGGCTCCGAAGTTTGTGTGCATTTTGCAAATCTCGGATGGAAAATACACGGGATAGACAATAATCAGCGTGCTGTTTTCTTTGGTGCCGCAGGTGATACAAGGTGGAATCAACATAGATTGGAAAAAACTATCAAAGATTACACGCATCACGAACTTGACATTCGTGATAGAGAAAATGTACTCAAAATCATTCCGGAAATAAAGCCCGATGCCATTATGCACACTGCGGCGCAACCCAGTCACGACAAGGCAGCGGCAATCCCTTTTGACGACTTTGATACCAATGCAGTGGGTACATTCAATTTGTTGGAGGCAACGCGACGGTATTCTACGCAGATACCATTTGTACACATGTCCACCAACAAAGTTTATGGGGACGCACCCAACGAAATTCCTTTGATAGAATTACCAACCCGATGGGATTATGCCGATGAAAAGTATAAAAATGGTATCCCCGAAACTTTCAGGATAGACCAAACCAAACACTCGTTGTTTGGTGCATCCAAAGTGTCAGGCGATATTTCTGTTCAAGAATATGGACGATACTTTAATATGCCTACCGCTATCCTGCGGGGCGGTTGCTTGACGGGTCCCAATCACACAGGAGTAGAACTTCACGGCTTTTTGAGTTATCTTGTAAAATGTAATTTAGAGCAAAAGGAATACACCGTTTTTGGGTACAAAGGCAAGCAAGTGCGCGACAACATTCATTCCTACGATGTTGCCCGTTTTATAGAGGAATTTATTGCTGCACCGCGAATTGCCGAAGTGTACAACATTGGTGGGGGCAAAAACAATACCTGCTCTGTATTAGAGGCGTTTGATATGATTTCTGCTATTTCGGGCATACCGATGAAATGGAACTATCAGGAAGAAAACAGAATAGGCGACCATATATGTTATTACAGCGACCTCTCAAAAATGAGAAATCATTATCCAAAGTGGGATATTACCAAAAGTTTAACCGATACATTTAAAGAAATATATCAGGCGTGGGTGCTCAAAAAACAATAACGGTCAATATCGTCAATCGCGATTATCCTCCCTACAAAGGTATTACGGGCGAATCGGCAGCAGAATTGGCAACTTACCTCCTCAATGCTGGGTTTCAGGTAAATATCATTTACGTTGATGCTCCGTTTTGGGGGAATAGTGATTGTGCACCCGTGGGCAATATATTCAAAGTCAAGACTTTCTATAACGGTCAAAATAAGATATTGCGACTATTTGCCAACATAGTGGCAGGATATTTTTTGATACAAAAGTCAAAGAAAATACCTTGTGATATTACAATAGTTATGACTGACCCCTCCCTTTTGAATATGTGGGCAGCCATTTTACTCAAACGCAAAAAGTGGATTTTGTGGACAATGGATTTATACCCCGAAACATTTGTAGCATGGCACCTTGTTTCTAATAATAATTTCTTGTACAAAAAATCATATCAATTAACCGTCAAAAACGCACCGCAGCACATCATTTCTTTGGGACCCCGACAGACAGATTTTTTGCAGAAAAGATATAGAGAAAAAATTGATAGTTTTTCTTGCCTTCCTTGTGGCATTTATGATGAAAGCGAATATGCAACATCTGTTACTCCGCAGTGGGCTGGCGATACCGCTAAAACGTACTTGGGTTATTGTGGAAATCTCGGCGCACCTCATTCGTTGGAATTTTTATATGCTATTGTAGATAATTTGGATACCGACAAATTTAAATTGATTTTGGCTGTGTATGGTACAAAAGCGCAGGCATTGAAACAATATGTGCAAGACAAAAAAGGAATAGAAGTTATTCCATTTGTTGAACGTGCCCATCTAAAATATATTGATATTCATATAGCATCTCTGTTTCCACAGTGTACGCATATATCAGTACCTTCCAAAACCGTAAGTTCGGTTTGTGCGGGAAGTGCTTTTTTATACTACGGGAGTAACGAATCCGATAACTGGGTTTTATTAAATAAAGCGGGCTGGTTAATTCCTTATGGCGATGATGAACTGAAAAATAATGTAGTAAAATTTTTCCAGCAATTTGATATAAAGCAATTGGAACGGAAAAAAGAAGCGGCGAGAGAAATAGCATTGAAATTAAATACGGAGAAAATAAAAACTTTTAGTAGTATTGCGGAATATATTTGTAACCACTACTGATAGACAAAAATTTAAATTAAAATTGGCTAAAACTCAACACGCATATTTTTGCCAAAACTGCGGCAATGAATCTCCCAAATGGATGGGGCGCTGCCCCGCTTGCGGAGAGTGGAACACCTTTGTGGAAGAAATTGTTACCAAAGAAAAAGACAAGCACAGCCTATCTTTTGGCAATGCCCAAAAAGCCCGCCCTCGCCTCATTGGCGATATTGATTTGAGTTTGGAACCTCGCCGAAGTGTTGGCAACGCCGAGGTGGACAGGATTCTGGGCGGCGGCTTGGTGGCGGGCAGCATGGTGCTCATTGGCGGCGAGCCGGGCATTGGCAAGTCCACGCTGGCACTGCAATTGGCACTCAAAAATCCGCTGCTGCGCACCCTCTACGTGAGCGGCGAAGAGAGCGCACAGCAAATCAAAATTCGTGCCGAACGCATTAACGGCGAAAGCAATTCTTGCTATATTTTGAATGAGACTTTATTAGAAAATATCTTGACGCACGCGCAAGAAATTGCTCCCGCTTTGCTTGTCATCGATTCCATTCAAACCCTTGCTACGCAAAGGATAGAGAGTTCGCCCGGCAGCGTTTCGCAAATACGAGAATGCGCTGCCTTGTTGCTCAAATTTGCCAAAGAAACCGGCACGTCGGTATTTATTATTGGGCACATCACCAAGGATGGCGCCATTGCAGGACCCAAAGTGTTGGAGCACATTGTGGACGTGGTGCTGCAATTTGAGGGCGACAATCAGCACATTTATAGGCTGTTGCGCTCGGTCAAAAACCGCTTTGGCAGCACCTCCGAACTCGGCATTTTTGAAATGACCGGCGTGGGTTTGCGCGAGGTGTCAAACCCCTCCGAAATACTGATGGCGCACCACGAAGAGCCGCTGAGCGGCGTGGCGGTGGCAGCCTCCATCGACGGCGTGCGTCCGTTTTTGATAGAAATACAATCGTTGGTGAGTTCGGCGGTGTATGGCACGCCGCAGCGTTCCACCACCGGCTTTGACGTGCGGCGGCTCAATATGTTGCTGGCAGTTTTAGAAAAACGCGCAGGTTTTCGGTTGGCAAGCAAGGACGTGTTTCTCAACATCGCCGGAGGTTTGCGCGTGAGCGACCCTGCCATTGACCTTGCCGTGGCGGTAGCGGTGCTCTCGTCGAGCCTCGACCTGCCTGTGCCGCTCAATTGCTGCTTTGCCGCCGAGTTGGGCTTGTCGGGCGAGGTGCGCCCTGTGAACCGCATTGAGCAACGCATTGCAGAAGCCGAAAAATTGGGATTTGACAAGATATTTATTTCAAAATACAACCTAAAAGGATTAAAAATTGACGGAAAAATACAAGTGATAGGCACCTCCAAAATTGAGGAAGTGTTGCATAAATTGTTTCGTAAAAATGAAGGATAAATCTTTTCACAATGCGTAAAATATCTTTATTTATCTTGTTTTTTGTTGCGATGCAGATTTGGATAATTTTGAAAAAATATCTATCTTTGTAGTAGAAATTGAATTTTAATTTATAGAACTTTGATAACCATTACCAAAGAATTTTCGTTTGAAATGTCGCACCAATTGGAGGGCTACAACGGCAAGTGCAAGAACATTCATGGGCATTCGTATCGTTTGTTTGTGAGCGTGCGCGGCACTCCCATTGCCGATGCTGCTCATCCTCACTACGGTATGGTAATGGATTTTGCAGCATTGAAACTTATTGTCAATCAACAAGTTATATCCATTTTTGACCACAGTTTGGTGCTCAAAAAAGACGTGCCGTTACACCACACTTTGCAAACCTCTCCCATTCATATTGTGGCAGTGGACTACCAACCTACCTGCGAAAATATATTGCTTGACATTGCGCAACGCCTGCAAAATGTGCTACCCCCCGCCGTACAATTGGCATACCTCCGCCTTTACGAAACGGCCACTTCTTATGCAGAATGGGAAGCAGATTTGCCCTCGCTTTGTTACAAAAAATCATAAAATTTGGGTTCGCTTTGTTACAAAAATAACCAAAATTTGGGTTCGCTTTATTACAAAAAATCATAAAATTTGGGTTCGCTTTGTGCAAAAATGAAAAAAATGTTTTATCTTTGCAACAAAAAAAGTTATGATTAGAAGAATAATAGAAAAAGAGTTGTTGCGATGGAAAAATAATCCCGCACGAAAACCTTTGCTGCTAAGGGGCGCAAGGCAAGTTGGAAAGACTACCGTAGTCAATTTGCTTGCCAAACACTACAAGCAATATCTTTATCTTAACCTCGAAGAGGAGGAAAATGCACGGATTTTTCAGCAATTCAACAACATTCATCAGTTGATAGAAGCCCTGTTTTTTTTGCACAACAAAAACGTAGCAGAGCCAAACACACTGATATTTATAGACGAAATACAGGAAGTTCCAAAGGCAGTGAATATGCTGCGCTATTTTTACGAAAAAGTGCCAAATTTTCACGTCATTGCTGCGGGTTCGTTGCTCGAAACTTTGTTAGACAAACACATTTCCGTTCCTGTGGGCAGAGTAGAATACAAAGTATTGCGTCCATTTTCTTTCCCAGAATTTTTATTGGCAATGGGCGAAACCACTGCATTGCAGCAATTGCAACAATTTCCAATCAAAGATTTTGCACACGAAAAATTGTTGCAATTATTCCATACCTACACGCTCATTGGAGGGATGCCTGAGATAGTAAGCACATACGCGGAAACCCGCAATTTGAGTGCCCTTTCTGCCATTTACGAATCGCTTTTGGTATCCTACATTAACGATGTGGAAAAGTATGCCCGCAACGATTCTTTTGTGCATATTATGCGACACGTGATTCGTTCGATGTACACTGCGGTTGGCTCTCGCATTAAGTTTCAGGGTTTTGGCAATTCCAATTACGGCTCGCGCGAAGTGGGCGAAGCCATGCGTACTATTGAGTGTGCTATGCTATTTCAATTGCTTTATCCCGTTACCGACACTACGATTCCGCTTTTGCCTAATCTCCGCAAAGCACCACGGTTGCAAGTATTAGATACCGGATTGATGAACTATTTTGCAGGATTTCAAAAAGAAATTATGGGTACTCCCGACCTCGACAAAATTTATCAAGGACAAGTGGTAGAGCATATTGTAGGACAAGAATTATTGGCATTAAAATTTAATGTATTGAATGAATTGCATTTCTGGATACGCGAAAAAAAAGACAGCAACGCCGAGGTTGATTACATATTACTTTATGATGGATTGGTAATTCCCATTGAAGTAAAATCGGGGGCTACGGGAACACTCCGTTCGCTGCATTTGTTTATGGATGCTGCCCCGCACGACATTGCAGTGCGTTTTTACAAAGGAAAATACAGTATTGACAAGGTAACAACACCTTCCGGCAAAACTTTTCGTTTGCTCAATCTGCCGTATTATATGGCTTCGCAAGTAGAACGTTGTTTAGAGCAGATAAAGATATTTTGACTATTCTACAAATTTTTGCAATTCAAAAAAAATATTACCTTTGTTAGTTGAAACTAACGTTGAATCTACACAACGTTGCTCGCTTGGCAAAAAAGAAAAAAAGTAGTACTTTTGTTGGCTTTCAAAACAATTTCAATTAAAAAATTGTCAGACCAACAACATCAACAGTCTATTGAGGCTGCCTATTATGATATGATAGACAGTGCTTTGACCCCCTTTACGGAGGAGGAAAAGGCTCCTATTTTTCGTGCATTTCAGTTAGCCAACGAAGCCCACAAAGGTACCCGCCGCAAGTCGGGCGAGCCTTACATTATGCACCCCATTGCGGTGGCAAAAATTGCGGTGTCGGAAATTGGGCTGGGCTACAAATCGGCAATGGCAGCCCTGCTGCACGATGTGGTGGAGGACACAAGTTACACGCTGGACGATATTCGCGACCTATTTGGCGAGCAAATTGCCTACTTGGTGGGTGGATTGACCAAATTGAACACCATTTTTGACAAAAATCTGTCGTTGCAAGCCGAAAATTTCAAAAAAATGTTGCTGGCAATGTCTAATGATGTGCGGGTGGTGCTCATTAAATTGGCAGATAGGCTGCACAATATGCGCACCTTGGGTTCGATGGCACCCGAAAAGCGCGAAAAAATTGCCAGCGAAACCAATTACCTATACGCCCCGTTGGCACATCGTTTTGGCTTGTACAGCATCAAAACCGAATTAGAGGATTTGACCTTGAAATATCAGTTTCCAAAAGAATACAAAGACTTGCAAGTGAAACTGAGCAGCACCGAAGAACAGCGGCAAGCCTACATAGAGCGTTTCAAAGCCCCTATTATTGAAAAATTGCGAGAGCAGGGCATCGAATTTGACATCAGCGGACGTGTAAAATCGATGTACAGCATTTGGAATAAAATGCAAAAAAAGCACATCCCGTTTGAGGAAGTGTATGACTTGTTTGCGGTGCGCGTGGTTTTTTGCCCCACCGAAGGCGTAACCGAAAAGGCGCAATGCTGGCACATCTACTCGCTTGTAACCGACATCTACCAAGCCAAGCAAGAACGTTTGCGCGACTGGATAAGCGTGCCCAAATCTAATGGCTACGAATCGCTGCACACCACTGTGATGGGACCTGAGGGCAATTGGGTAGAATTGCAAATCCGCTCCACCCGTATGGACGAAATTGCCGAGCGAGGCTACGCCGCCCATTGGCGCTACAAAGACAACGAGGACAACATTACCGAGGTGTTCAAAGAAGACTCCGTGCTCGACAAGTTACTCTTTGACATTCGCGAAACGCTATCATCCAACGAAGTCAACCCAACAGACTTTTTGGACCAACTGAAACTCAATTTGTTTTCGTCCGAAATTACGGCATTTACGCCCAAGGGAAAAATGATAAGCCTCCCCAAAAACGCTACAGCATTGGATTTTGCCTACTCCATTCATACCCAAATAGGACAAAAAGCAATAGGTGCAAAAATTAATCATAAATTGACTCCCATCAGTCAACATTTGCACAATGGCGACCAAGTGGAAGTGCTCACTGCCGACAATCAAAAGCCCCAAGCCGAATGGCTGCATTTTGCCATTACCCCTTATGCACTCAACCATATCAAAAGTGCACTCAAAAAAGATGAAAAAGAGCGTATGCAAAAAGGGCGGCAAGTCGTTGAAAATGCTATCAAAGAGGCGGGTTGGTTTCCCAATGCAATGCTCTACAAACGTCTGTGCAATGTTTACGACGTGAACAACAAAGAAGAGTTGTTTAGCAATGTGGGAGCGGGTTTGATGGGTGTTCAAGAGGTAGAAAGAGTGGTCAAAAAACATTTGGGACGCAGCAAATTGTTACGGTATTGGGAGTTGCAACTTTTTCCACACACGCACAAAAACTCTACGTTTAGAGGTAAAACTAAGGAAGAAAATATCGCCGATGGAGTATTTTTGCTCAAAGAAAAGGATAATGTGGACAAGTTGAGTTACAAAATTGCAACTTGCTGCAAACCCATACCGGGCGACGATGTGATAGGTTTTAGAATGGGCGGCAACAACGTGATTGTGCACAAAAAATCGTGTCCTGTTGCCGTCAAAGAAGCCTCGCAGCACGGCGACGATATTATCAATGCCAAGTGGACAGAGCACAAAAAAGAAGTGTTTTTGGCAGCCATACAATTGGTTACCATCGACCGCTCCAAACTGTTGCTGGATATAGTGCGCGTGATTTCGATGGATTTTGATGCCAATATCAAAAACGTTACCTCGCGCGACCACGACGGTTTGGTAACCACCACCATTGAATTGTTTGTGCACAGCACCAACGAATTGCAAAACATCATTAAAGCCCTTGCCAAAATCGAAGGCAACAAAAACGCAATACGAGTGGACATCCCAGACAATTAACAGCAACTCTCAATTCTCAACTATGTTTATATCTTGGGTGGTACAATTGAATGGTTTGCCGCAAAAAATGACGGTCGAGATGTGTGTATAGTTCGGTGGTGGTGATGTCTTCGTGCCCCAGCATTTCTTGCACTGCGCGCAGGTCGGCACCGCCCTCTATCAGGTGCGTGGCAAAGGTGTGGCGAAAGGTGTGCGGGCTGATATTTTTGTTGATGCCGGCAATTTTTGCCAAATTTTTTACTATCAAAAACACCATCACAGTAGTGAGCGGCCGCCCGCGGCGATTCAAAAATACATAGTTCTCAGCCTCTTTGTGGGCAGGCAATTTTTGTCGGTCGGGCAAGTATTGTTGGATGGCAGCCATCGCCCGCTCGCCAATGGGGACAAGCCTTTCCTTGTTGCCTTTGCCAATGATGCGCAAAAATCCTTTTTCAAAAAACAAGTCGGTGAGGTGCAAATTGACCAACTCCGACACCCGCAAGCCGCTGCTGTACAAGGTTTCTATCATTGCCTTGTTGCGATGCCCTTCGGGCTGGCTCAGGTCAATGGCAGCCATGAGCATCTCTACTTCGGGCACCGACAAAACGGTGGGTAATTTTTTGCCCAACTTAGGGTTGCCAATGCTTTGCGTGGGGTTCACCGCAATGATTTCTTCCCACAGCAGGTATTTAAAAAATGCTTTGATACCGCTCAATATCCGCGCTTGCGAACGCTCGTTGATGCCTCCTTCAAAAAGTTGATTTAAAAATTGCTCTATCTGTTGCTGGGTAACCTCTGTGGGCAACGCCAAAAAACGGCTATCCACAAATTGATGCAGTTTTTCTACATCACTTTGGTAAGCAATTAGCGTCTTGGGGCTGAGTGATTTTTCCAATCGCAAGTACGCCAAAAAATCATCTATTGCCTCCGCCCAAGTGATGGTGGATGAATGGTCAGGTTTCACAAAATGGTGGATGAGAATTATTAACCATACCGTTAAATCGTGTGTCCCATCTTAGTTTTTTTGGTCTGTAAATAAAATTTATTGTGCTCGTTGGGTTTCACAATCAAAGGGATATGCTCTGCAATTTCAATGTTGTAACCTTGCAAGCCATTGATTTTGAGCGGGTTGTTGGTAATGAGGCGCAGTTTGCGAATGCCCAGCGCGTGCAAAATGCCTGCTCCCACGCCGTAGTCGCGTTCATCATCGCGAAAACCCATTGCCAGATTGGCTTCTACGGTATCCATGCCTTGCTCTTGCAGTTTGTAGGCGTGAATTTTGTTGAACAAGCCAATGCCGCGCCCCTCTTGATTGAGATAGACAATGGCACCGCGCCCTTCGGCTTCAATCATTTGCATGGCGGTGTGCAGTTGCTGCCCGCAGTCGCAGCGCTGCGAGGCAAAAATGTCGCCGGTGGCGCACGACGAATGAATGCGCACCATCACTGCCTCGTTAGGCTCCCATTGCCCTTTGAGCAACACAACGTGCTCCAAGCCATTGCCCTTTTGGCGAAATACAATGAGTTCAAAATCGCCGTAATCGGTGGGCAAATGCACGCGGTCGCCTTGCTCTACAATGCTTTCCGTTTTTAGTCGGTAGGCAATCAGGTCTTTGATAGCAATGATTTTGAGGTCAAATTTTTGGGCTATTTCTTGCAACTGCGGCAAACGCGCCATGGTGCCATCGGGGTTCATTACCTCAATGAGCACGCCCACAGGCTGCAAGCCCGCCATGCGGGTGAGGTCAACGGCGGCTTCGGTGTGCCCCGCGCGGCGCAACACGCCTCGCTCGCGGGCACTCAAGGGATTGATGTGCCCCGGACGCGCCAAGTCGCCGGGTTTTGTCGCCGGGTTTGCCAATGCCAAAATGGTGGCCGCCCTGTCGTGTGCCGACACGCCGGTGGTGCAGCCCTCTTTTTTGTCCACAGTTATCGTAAACGGCGTTTCGTGCACGGATGTATTCACGTTCACCTGCATGGTCAAATCCAGCGCAGCACAACGGCTTTCGGGCATTGGCACACAAATAACGCCTCGCCCTTCGTGGAGCATAAAGTTTACTTTTTGGGGAGTTATCAATTCGGCTGCGGCAATGAAATCGCCTTCGTTTTCGCGGTCTTCGTCGTCCACCACAATCACAAATTTGCCCTGCTTGATGTCGGCAAGGGCTTCTTCAATAGAATGAGTAACAGAGGATGAATGCGGCATAAGTCTTATATTGTAGGATACTAATTTGACAACAACAAAGGCAAACGCATCAATAGCGTTTGCTTGCTTCGTCCCAATTGATGATTTTCCACAACTCGCTTAGGTAGTCGGGGCGGCGATTTTGATAGTCAAGATAATAAGCATGCTCCCACACATCAACCGCCAGAATGGCTGTTAATCCCTTTGTAAGCGGGTTGTCGGCATTATTTGTTTTGACTATCGAAAGTTTGCCGGAAGCATCTTTGACCAACCATGCCCAACCCGAACCAAACTGAGCAACGGCAAGGGCGTTAAAATCTTTTTTGAAATTTTCAAACGACCCCCAAGTCGATTGAATAGCGTCTGCCAATTTTCCCTTAGGCTCTCCTCCCCCCTTGGGCGACAACAAAGCGAAATAGAGCGTATGGTTCCACAATTGAGCGGCGTTATTGAAAATAGCACCATCCGATTGCTTAATAATTTCTTCGAGACTTAGGTTCTCAAATTTAGTACCTACAATTAGATTGTTCAAATTCGTAACATAAGCCCGAAGGTGCTTCCCATGATGAAGTTGAATGGTCTGTTCACTAATAACAGGCTCTAAGGCATTTGCGGCATACGGTAATGCCGGCAAATCAAATGCTCTCGCATCAGCATTTTTTATGCTCATCACTAATAATAGCACTACAATCGGCAGATAATAAATCTTTTTCATAAAATAAGTTGTTTTTAATTTAAAATTCTGTTTTTCTTTTGCAAAGATACACATTTTACAAATGTACACATTTTTTTTGTTTTCCAAGACAATCATACAGTTTTTTTTCTTCCAAAAAAAATTTCATTACACGCTGTGTTTATTTTTCCGCCGTGATTGCGCGCGGACAGCCACATCCGCACATCCGCCGCCGCACCCCTAATTGACTATCGCGGCAGCGACGACTACCAGCCCAATTCGGTAGCGGCATCCACCAACGCCGGCAAACCTCTGTTTTTTACACCATCAAAAGCCCAATTGCTCAAAAAATTCAGGGCAGTGGAAATTGGGAGTGGGTGTGTGAATGGGAAACAGCGAAAGAAAATGCGGGGTTTCCAATTCGTCGCCGCATTTGTATAAATTGGCAAACACCGTTTCTTGCGCTAAGTTTTTGATATTGTGTGCAAAAAAACAAGTGTAAGGAATAGCCGCAGAGAGCGTCCACGCAAAGTTGCCGCTTTGCAGCGCAATGGGCTGCGTGCCCAAACTACTTTTAGTGTG
>BNTQ01000083.1 GCA_025996715.1 Bacteroidia bacterium
GCGGCTACCGATATTCTCAAAATATGTATGGACTCGTGGTCGGCTTGTGCCATCACTATGATTCACGCCTACGACCCCGAAATGCTGATTGTGGGCGGCGGCGTGATGAAAAGTGCCGATGTGATTTTACCTGAAATACAAGCGTGGGTCAAAAAATATGCGTGGACACCTTGGGGCAAAGTCGCAGTAAGACAAGCCGAATTGGAAGATACGGCTGCATTGTACGGAATGAATTATTTATTAACACAAAAAGAAAAATGAAACAAAAAAATTACACACTATTAATTTCAATGGTAGCCGCTTGTGGCGGACTGCTATTTGGATTTGATACGGCGGTTATTTCCGGCGTATTGCCCATTTTGCAAATGCATTTTGGATTGAACGAGTTGATGAGCGGCTGGGTGGTTTCCATCCTGACAATTGGCTGCATCATCGGCGTGATTGCTGCCGGTAGATTAGTGGATAAATATGGGCGAAAAAAATTACTTTATATCGCTTCGCTTATGTTTATTGTGTCGGCTGTGGGGACTGCGCTTTCGGCTAATATCTTGGTGTTTCAATGTTTCCGCTTTTTGGGTGGTTTGGCAGTAGGCACTGCTTCAATGGCATCACCTATGTATATTGCAGAAATTGCTCCTGCCAACAAACGTGGACAGATGGTCAGCATCAATCAATTGACGATTGTTACCGGTATATTGTTGGCTTTTTTTCACAAATAACCGGCATCAACGCGATAATGTATTATGCGCCGGTTATCTTTGACACCTTGGGTTTCAGCACCGATTCATCGCTGTTTCAAACGGTTTTGATAGGCTGCATTAATTTTTTGTTCACCATCATTTCGATGTTTTTGATTGATAAAATAGGACGTAAACCTTTGTTGCTGATAGGGTCTTCTTTTATGGCAATTTCATTGGGAATTTTGGCAGTCATCATCAACAAAAACATCGAAGGATACTGGATATTAACCTGCATTCTTGTCTATATTGCCTCTTTTGCTATTTCTTTGGGAACGGTTACCTGGGTGTTGATTTCGGAGACTTTTCCAAACAAATACAGAGGACTTGGGATGTCCATATCCACTATGTTTCTTTGGGTGGCTTGTTTTGCAGTCGCGTTGCTGTTCCCTGTCATTCTTTCTTCGATGGGCACAGCAAACACCTTTTTGTTGTTTATGGCAATTTGTATCGCCGCCTTCTTCTTTTACCTATTTTGCGTAAAAGAAACCAAAAATATAAAATTAGAAGATATTCAATAATGGAAAAAATTTTTACACCCGGATTTGATATACGACCGCTCGATAATCCGCTTGGGTTTGAGTATGGCGATGATTGTTTTTATCCACAAACGGAGTTGAGAACATTGGATGCTATACGCAAAAGTTTGTTAGACCCCAAGGCAAACGGACCCGAAATTGTGTATGCCATTGCGATGGATGTGGGCAAAAAAATCCACAGAGAAAAATTGAATGATTTGCATTTGCTCTACGGCGTGGTTACTTATGCTGCCGGAACCATTGGCAAAGAGCCTGTTCGCAGTCAGGGACACATTCACGTCCGCTCGGCTTTTGCCAACAATTATTCCACGCCCGAAGTGTACGAAATATGGTCGGGCAAAGCCATTATTTATATGCAAGAATTTGGCGGCGACAATCCCGGACGTTGTTTTGCCGTTCACGGCAATCCTGGCGATGTTATCATCGTGCCGCCCGCGTGGGTACACGCCACCATCAGTGCCAACCCTAATGTCCCGCTAACTTTTGGCGCGTGGTGCGACCGCAATTACGGCTTTGATTATGTGGATGTGCGGGCGCACAAAGGCATTGCGTGGTTTCCCATTGTAAGCAACGGAAAAATAGAATGGCTCGCCAATGAAAATTATCAAAAATCAACATTGCAAAGCATCGAGGCGCGGACTTATCCCGAATTTTCGCTCGAAAAAGGCAAGCCTGTTTATACGCAATTTGAAGAAGATAACGAAAAGTTTTTGTTTGTTACACGTCCTGATTTGTTTGAAGGTATTTGGAAAAAATTACAATAAACCACCACCTGCAAAGCAGGGGACTTTATTGTAAATAAAGTGGCTATTTATCGGATTGCCATTTTTGCCCCTATTGAAACTTTTTTCAAAAAATAGAGTATATCTACCTATCCTAATTCGTATATATATTGTAAGGGTTGAAAACTCATCAATCATCAGCGACAAATTTAAAAATTGTCTAATTTAAACGACCGTTTAAATTAGACATATTTTAAATATCACATAATATTTTCATTCCGTTGAAAACCAGAGACTTATAGTCTTTGGTTTTTTCTTTTTTACCTTCAAAAACTGTCTAATTTAAACGGTCGTTTAAATTAGACAATTTAGGAGCCTGAATGCAAATCAAAAATTCAAAACAGTTTCTTAAAATATAGGCAGTATGAACAAAAAATCAAAACGAATCATATTTTCTTTTGTTATCTTCTTTGGTGTATGCAACCTATTTTCACTGCCTATGTTGGCTCAAACCACAAGTGAAGAATCAGCATCCAAGACCTCCGACCAAGCCATCACCATACGCGGACAAGTAACCGATGCCAACGGCAACCCGCTGCCGGGCGTAAATATCAGACTCAAAGACTCGCCTACCGCCACTGCGACCGACTTGGACGGGAATTACAGCATTCCCGTTGTATTGCCCCACCAAGTGCTTGTTTTTAGTTACATTGGGTATGCCTCGCAGGAAATACACGCGAGCAAATCAAAACTTTTGTCGCAGGTTGTTTTGCAGGAAGATGTGCACGAATTGGAAGAAACCGTTGTGGTGGGCTATTCTACCCGCACACGCGAAAAGTTAATCAACACGGTGGGCACAGTTAACGGCGAACAATTGATTAAAGCGACCGTTCCCAATCTCGAAAATGCCATTTCGGGCAGGGTTTCCGGCGTTTTTTCCCGCCAAACTTCGGGCGAGCCGGGCAATGACGGCGCCGACCTGAAAATTAGAGGCTTCGGCTCGGCTTTGGTGGTGGTGGACGGTATTCCGGGACGCAATTACAGCAACCTTGCCCCCCACGAGATAGAGAGCATTTCTGTATTGAAAGATGCCTCTGCTGCCGCCGTATATGGTATGCAGGGCGCCAATGGCGTGATTTTGGTAACCACCAAACGGGGCAATAAGAACAAAAAAGCGGTGTTGGACATCAGCAGTTCTTTTGGTGTGCAAACGCCCTACAATTATCCGGATGCTGCTTCTGCCGACTTGTGGCAAGGCCTTGTAAAAGAATATTATGCCAACGAAAAAATAATTGCCAACCCGCAAGCCGTGAGCACGCCCCAAGAGATGGCAACTACCCCGAATGCTTACAATACCAATTGGTACAACGAAATGTTCAAGAACGCGCCCATTTCCCAAACCAATGTCAGCATATCGGGCGGCTCCGAAAAAATCAACTATTTCATATCGGGCGGCTATTTGTATCAGGATGGTATTTGGACAACCAACTCAACGGACAAGCATCGGATAAATTTCCGCAGCAACTTGGATATAGATGTGTTGGACGAACTGAAGTTGTCGGTGGGCGTGGGTGCCATTGTCAATAACACCGGCTATTCGGCAGTTGGCTCCGATGCGATTGCCCGAAGCCTGAAGTTTGCAGCCCCCAACATTCCTGTGCGCTGGAACGAATCGCGCGAAAAATATGCCTTTGGCGGCGAAGGAACGGACAACCCTATGGCATTGGCAGACAAAAACGCAGCCGGCTACCGCGACATACAAGCAAGGGACTTGAATGTTGACTTTGGCATAGAATATAAAATCCCTGTCGTTACCGGTCTTTCGCTCAAAGCCAATGTGGGTTACACGCAGGTGGACGGATGGAACAAAACGTGGAGCAAAACCATTGATTACATTGGGTTTCGAGCAGAGGAATTTTACCCCAGCATTTCAGCCTCCAATACCAATAAGGCAAGTCTCTTGTTGAACGACAACAAATCCTATAGCCTTGTGGGGCAAGGTTTTATCAACTACCTCAATTCTTTTGGCAAGCACAATATCAATTCATCTGTCATTTTTGAAATCAATCAGGCAGAAAGCCGTTGGTTCTATACCTCTCGCGGGGAATTTCCGTCGTCGGTATTGGATATGATGAGCGGCGGTTTGAGCGGCAAGTTGCTGAGCAATGGGGAGTCGCTCCGCGTGTACCGCTCTGCTTCCATCATCGGGCGTTTCTCCTACGACTACTCGTCTCGTTATTTTGCCGATTTCAACTTCCGGTATGACGGAGCACAATACTTTGCCGACAAATGGGGATTTTTCCCTTCCGTAGTAGCCGGTTGGATGGTGAGCAAAGAAGGATTTATGGAAAGCATCCAACCTGTTTTGAACGAGTTGAAACTGAAAGTGTCGTACGGCGAGTTGGGCGATTTGTCGGCAGCCAAAAGTTATTACGACGACAATGAACAGTATTACTTTCAGAGCGGCTATCTGTACCCCGGCTCCACGCTTATCTTTGGCGATAGAACGCTTTATGGTTTGGCAGAAACCAAAAATGCCAATCCCGATTTCACTTGGTCAACCTCGTCCATTGTCAATGCCGGTATGGATTTCAAAATGTGGAAAGGGCTGTTGAGCGGCGCCTTTGATGTTTTTTACCGGCAACGCAAAGGACTGCCTGCGCAAAAAGCCAACGACAACGCCGGCGCATTAGCCACCTACTACAACCTGAACAACGACAACACACGCGGCTTTGAGGTATCGCTGGGGCACAAAAACAGTATCAACAAATTTGTTTACTCCATAGATGCCAACCTTTCGTGGTCGCGAAGTCAATACGGATACTTGGAGCACGGACAATATACGAGCGGCTACGACGAATGGAAATGGAACAACGGCTACCAATGGACAAATGTGCGGTGGGGACTTAACCAAATTGGTCAATATCAGTCGTATGACGAAATTGCCAATGCGCCTATGCACAGCGAGTCCAACTACAATGGGGTGATACTCCCCGGCGATTTGAAATACGAAGATTGGAACGGCGATGGCTACATTGACGATAACGACCGGCGCCCGATAGGTCGCACCGCCTATCCGGAGATGATGTACGGTTTCAACGTCAATATGGAATGGAAAGGCTTTGATTTCTCTATGTTTTGGCAGGGAGGCGCTTTGTCCAACTTCCAAATCAGTGCCTTTGATATGGCAGCCTTTCAGGAGGGCGAAACATTCAACAATACCTGGGCATACTTTGAAGACAGTTGGCGAAAATCCGATTACACCAACCCCGATGCTGCGTGGATTCAGGGACATTTTCCGGCAGTGCGCGATATGTTCACGCCCAATATCAACACCGGAATGGCGTCCACCTTTTGGATGTGGAACGGCAATTACTTGCGCTTGAAAAACATCGAGGTAGGTTACACCTTGCCAACGAACGTGGCGCAAAAGATGTTTATCAAATCGTTGCGAATTTATGTGAGCGCGTACAATTTATTTACGCTGTCTGCCCAAAAGTATTTTGACCCCGAACAGCCCGAAGCGCAGTATTCATTTGCCTCTTATCCGCAATTGAAATCGTACAATATAGGTATTAATTTGAAATTCTAAATCGTTATGCAAAATAAAGTCATATTTATCATTTTATTGGGATGTATGTGTTCGTTGGTTGCGTGCAACGATTGGTTGGACGTAGAATCCAAGGTGGTGCTTTCGGAAGAGGACATTGCCCAATATCCTGAATTGGTGGAGACGCAATTCCTGTCCAACTACGACGACCTGCGCGGCAATGTACAAGCCATTGGCGACGGTGCTTTGTCGTACCGCCAGCATCACTTGTCGTCATTCACCGACGATGCTGCCAACAACACGTCTTGGACTGCCGGTATTATGTCATCAAACAATTCGCCCGGATGGATTTTCTCCGGCATATTTTCACAGACAAAAGGTGAATCATTCACTCAAGTGTGGTGTTACAAGGAAATCAACAAAGTGAATAAGTTCATTCGTCAAAATGTGGAATCCCCGCTCGACGGCATTCAACAGATTGTGGGCGAAGCGTTTTTTATCCGTGCCTTTTTGTATTTTGAAATGGTGAAGCGCTATGGCGGCGTGCCGCTGTTTGCCGGCTCGTTGGACAATGTAACTTCCATCAACCAACGCGCTACGGAAGAGGCATCGTGGCTGTTTATCTTGGGCACGCTTGACTCGGCAATTGCCCGCTTGCCCCCAACGCAAAACGTATTGGCAGAAGACCGCGACAGAGCCAACCGCCACACTGCCCTGGCGCTCAAATCAAGAGCAATGCTCTATGCAGGAACGATTGCAAAATATGGTACTGTTACCAACAACGGATTGCAGGGCATCAGAGCCGATGCCGCCCGCGAGTTCCTATTGGAAGCCGCTGAGGCAGCCAAGCAGGTGGTGGAATCGCAAAAATACACCCTCTCTGCCAATTTTGAAGACTTGTTCAACGGCAAAGATGAAAACAACAATGAGATTATTTTCCGTTTCTCCAACGTAACCAAAACGGGGAGGCAAGTATTTCACGACTATTGGAATCAGCCTTACAAAGTGAAACACGCAAGTTACACGGCTTTTATGTCGCCCACTATTGAAATTGTAGAGCAATTTGAGCGATTGGACGGCACCATACAAGCCTTAAATTATTCGGCAGAATATACCGATGCGGCGGAGTTCTTTGCAGGCAGAGACAAACGTTTGGCAGCCACCATTATCTACCCCGGCGGCGAGTTTATGGGCGAGCGTTATTCTATCTATCGCGAAACGCGCGTAAAAACAGCAAGCAGCACCACCACTCACCGCTACAACTCCAGCGACGATTGGAAGCAAGCAGCCAAAGTGCCCGGACACGAGGCGTATATGCAGAGCGGCATAGATGGAATTTTCAACAACACCGCCGGCGACGGCATTACCAACTACGGATTTTATTTGAAAAAGGCATTGTACGGCATCAAAAGATTGGAAGATTACCTTTCGTGGGAAAATGACCAAGATGCAGTAATTATCCGCTACGGCGAAGTGATACTCAACCTTGCCGAAGCCGCCGTGGAGTTGAATAGTTATGGCAATGGCTCGTATTTGGGCGTTGCACAGACCGCTTTTGACGAATTGCGCAGCACGCACGGAGGCTTGCCGCCCAAAACATTGACCCTCGCTGTTGCCCGCCACGAAAGGCGCATAGACTTGCTGTATGAAGGCTTTAGGTATTGGGACCAAAAACGCTGGCGCATAGGAACAAATATGCACAACCTACAACTGCAATCCTTGCATCCCATTTTGAACATTGATGAAACCGTTAGTCCGGCAAGAGTATATTATACCATCGAGCAAGCCCCTGCACCCGATTATCTAAACACGCGAACCAAATGGTTTCAGGAGCGCGATTATTATTGCCCGCTGCCCACAAGCCAAAGCCCGGGCATTACGCAGAATAGCGGATGGTGATAATTTACAATGGACAATGGATATATGCGACAACCCGTAGGGTTGAATATGAAACTTGTAAGGGCGGGTTTGAAACCCGCCGCCTACGATTAAAACTTGAAACCGAATAAACCAATGAGAAAAAAAAGGAACATACAAATCGCACTATGCGCCGCCTTATTATTTGCGGTGCCGAGTTGCGAAGTCGATGAGCGCGGCAATGACCTGACAGGCGGTTACAGAGGCGCTTTCATTGACAAGAATACGGGTGATACCATCGCTACCGAGTATTATGGGGCAAAGATACGGTTGCTCGACATCAACTATGGCGCGGCGGCGCAAGCCTTAACCTACAACGCCTTGCCAAACGGTACTTTCCAAAACACCAAGGTATATCCGTCTCGCTATAAAGTGTGGGGCGAAGGTCCTTTTTTGAGGTTGGACACCCTGTACGGCGCCATCCAAAATATGAAAGAGTTGCTTTTGACAGCCATCCCCAACCTTACGGTGAAGATTGACAAAGTAGAAATCCGCTCAGGCGTCATTGTGGATGTAACGTTTTCGTACACGGTCAATGATATGGATTCCCGAAGGCAAGAAGTGGGCATCGTGTACGGCACCACCCGCTTTCCCGGGCAAACAAACGCACAGTCCGAAGGCACTCCCAATGCAAGCACCTACAAACGGATAATTACTGTGGATAACGCTGCGGGCGAATTGACAGAAACTTTTTACTTAGACATCAATTCCACCTATTATTTCCGTGCCCTTGGGCGCACTGCCTCAGCGGGCGACTACTGGAACTACTCGCAGCAATCTGTTGTCAATACAGGGGATATTGAGTTAGACGAAATTCCGGCAGTGCCGATTGTTGGGGCACGCAGTGCTTCGTCCGCCGTCATACAGTGGTCACTCCCCTCGTTTGTGGACAAAATACAGTTGACCTATACCGATAAAGATGGTGTTGAGGTGGTAGATTTGTTTTCGCCCAATAGTCTTTGTTACGTGGCAAACCTGCCCGACAACCAAGTGTCCAACATCACAGTGAACCTGATTAGTAAAGGCAACACGAGTGCCGACCAGTCATTCACAGTGCAAACAAAAGCCTTGAGTGCGCAATACATTGAACCCGACGCGCAGAGGGCAGATGGCATACCGTTCTTTTATGATGTGAATATGAAGTATTCACTTTCTGTCCTGCAAGCGGACACACAGGGAGCATTGGGTGGCGATGCCGGTTGGGTGGGCGTTTCATATAATCATGAATTTTTCGATTGGTGGAATACCGGTGGTCTCGCAGCCTTCAATTGGGCATTTTTGCCCACCAGTGCAAATATGGCGGACTTTGAAACGCTGGAGATTTCCGGCGGCATAAAGAACATTGTGGACCTTCTACCCTGTGAGAACTTGAAACATTTGACAATTAGCCAAGGGGTGCAATTCTCGGCAGGCGAGGTCATTGCTACCACAACGGATTTATCCGTTTTGAGCAAGTTAAAGAAATTAGAAACGATAACGATTGGCATCGGCGTGCCCCTCACCGAAGATATGCTTAGAAATGCAGGGGTGGGGGCGGCTGTTGTGATAACGAAGTTGTAAGGGAGGCACAGTGCAACAATTATGAATTATGAATTGTGAATTATGAAAAGGACTACACTATATTATCTAACATTTCTGTTTTGTTTGACATTGGCAGGATGTTCTTTTGCTACACGACTTCCGGTGGAGGAATTGGTGCAACGATTGATTCCTCAGCAGGCGGGGCATTTTGTGTTTGAGCAAGTGGGTGCTGCCGATAGCGTTGATTGGTACGAATTGGAATCGCGCGGCGGTCAAATTGTGATACGCGGCAATAATTCCAATTCTATGGCAGTCGGGTTCAATCACTATTTGAAAGACTATTGCCTTGTAACGGTGTCGTGGTATGCCGCAGATGCTATTGTGATGCCCAAAACCTTGCCTGTGCTAAGCGAAAAAATACGGGTGGATGCTCGTTGTAAAAATCGCTTTTTCTTGAACTATTGCACCTTTGGCTACACAATGCCTTGGTGGCAATGGAACGATTGGGAGCGGTTTATCGACTGGATGGCGTTGAATGGCATCAATATGCCGCTGGCAATTACAGGGCAAGAAGCCATTTGGTACAAAGTGTGGACAAAAATGGGATTGACCGACGACGAAGTGCGCAACTATTTCACCGGTCCGGCACATCTCCCTTGGCATAGAATGTTGAACTTAGACTATTGGCAAGGACCGCTACCCCACTCGTGGTTGGAGCATCAGGAGAAACTGCAGCAACAAATTGTGCAACGCGAGCGGGAATTGAATATGACGCCTATTCTCCCCGCCTTTGCAGGACACGTTCCCAAAGAGTTGAACCGCCTCTTTCCCGATGCCAAAATATCTACGATGTCGCCATGGGGAGGCTTTGCAGACCCATATCGCAGCCACTTTTTAGACCCAATGGATTCGCTGTTTCAGGTCATACAAAAAGAGTTTCTCACCGAGCAAACGCGCACATTCGGCACCGACCACATCTATGGCATTGATCCCTTCAACGAAGTGGCACCGCCAAGTTGGGAACCCGCATTTTTGAGCACCGCTGCCAAAACCATCTACGGTTCGTTGGCAAGCGTGGACAGTGAGGCAATTTGGTTGCAAATGACGTGGTTGTTCTATATCGACCGCAAGGAGTGGACAAACGAACGCATTAAAGCCTATTTATCAGCCGTGCCTGCCAATAAATTGCTCCTGTTGGATTATTACGCCGAAAATGTAGAAATGTGGCCTCAAACGGAACAGTATTTTGGGCAAGATTATATATGGTGCTATCTGGGCAATTTTGGCGGTAACACAACATTGTCGGGCAATCCAAAAACTGTTGGGCAACGCATTGAAAATGTGTACAAGCACGGCGGACAGCATTTTTTGGGCTTAGGCTCTACGCTCGAAGCGTTTGATGTCAATCCGTTTATGTACGAATATGTTTTTGAAAAAGCGTGGAACAAGCAAGGCGATGACCTGCGGTGGATAGAAAAATTGGCAGACCGGCACGCGGGCACAGCCGGCACCATTGCCCGCCAAGCGTGGCGTACCTTGTACGATTCCATTTACATCAATTGCGCTCACTTGGGGCAAGGCACATTGACCAATGCCCGACCGTCTTTTACAGGACACGGCAACTGGACTACCAGCCCTGCTATTGCATATAATAATAGCGTATTGTGCGAAATTTGGGGACAATTGTTGCAGGTATCAAACGCCAACCAGCCGCTCTATTCTTTTGACGTGGTCAATATCGGGCGGCAAGTTTTGGGCAATTATTTCTTGTCGTTGCGCGATAAATTTACAAAGGCATACACCGCCAAAGATGTGAAGGACGCTCAGCAAATCGGGCAAGAGATGTTGGAGTTGATGAATGATTTAGATGCCTTGTTGGCAACCCAATCTACATTTTTGTTAGGAAAATGGATACAGGATGCCCGCCAATTCGGCGTTGATGAAGCCGAAAAGAATTATTACGAGCACAATGCCCGCACCTTGCTAACAACTTGGGGCGAGGGCAACCAGAGTTTGAACGAGTATGCCAACCGTTCGTGGGCAGGGCTTACCAAAGATTATTATTTGCCCCGCTGGGAAATGTTTATCAACGAGGCACTCGCCGCCCTCAAAAACGGCACTGCTTTTGATGAAAAAGCATTTCACAAAAAAGTTACCACATTGGAATGGGAATGGACAAAGAAAACATCAAAATACGCAGCCGTTCCGCAAGGAAATGCGGTGGAAATAAGTAAGCGTTTGTTTGAAAAATGGCAAAATAAAATAATGAATAACACCCCCTAACCCCCAAAAGGGGAAAGGAACTTTGGAAACTTTTGAACTCTAAAATGCTCTTTGACATATTGGTTTACACAATTTTGTGATTTGCGGAAGATATTGTACCTTTGTAATGATTTTTTATTACTTACTTAATATCTTATTATTATGGAAAACACAACTTTACCCGAGAAAAAACGCGAGCCGCGTGCGTGGATTTACGAGAACGGCATCAAGAGACCGTTTGTGTATAAAAAAACGACAGACAGATTGTCTAAAATCGCAATGATGTGGTGAGATAATCCTGCGGCGTTCTCCTTAGGGATAACCGAAGATGAGATGCGCGCAATTCATTTTCAAGAACAAGAATAATGGATACGCGGCATCTTTTGGATACTAATGTGGTATTGTTCTTCCTCATAGAGCGGGACGAATTATCGCTACGAGTACGCAACATAACGGAGGACTACAACAATGTGTTCTACGTGAGTATGATTTCTGTGGTGGAAATGACACATTTGGTGAAGGCAGGTAAATTTCGCAAGAAATGGAAATCGCCCGAAGAAATTATGCCTGCCCTCGCAGAAGCAAATTTTATCCTGCTGCCCATCAAGCCCGAACATCTTGATGCGTATGCAAGATTGCAGGCAACACAGGGACACAACGACCCCTTTGACCACATCATTATTTCGCAGGCAATCGCAGAACGGATACCGCTCATTAGCAGCGACCATAAATTCGAGGATTATGTCAATCAAAAATTAACGCTCATATTCAACGAGCGGTGATTTTTGCTTAACGACTCCGACAATAACGTGTAGACCAATAATCAATACATTGGTCTACACGTTTTTTGTGTGCAGACCAATCTAATGGACAATGGACAATGAACAATGAACAATTATGAATTACAATTATCAATTACAGTATTATTATGGCACAAAAACATTTAGTATCTATTCTTACTGCCGGCATTTTGGTTTTCACCGGATGCATCGGATGCAACGATAAAAGCATTGCGGATACGCCTTTTTCGGCGACAACTTTTGAGGTGTCGCATTTCAGGACAGATAAAACTGCCTACGGCGTAGGAGAAACTGTCTCGTGTGAATTTAAGATGGAGAATAACACCAAGAA
>BNTQ01000084.1 GCA_025996715.1 Bacteroidia bacterium
TAAATTAGACAAATTTTTAAAAATATCTAATTTTCTAATCCATTGAAAACCAGAGACTTCTGTCTTTGGTTTTTTCTTTTTTCCCTCCAAAAACTGTCTAATTTAAACGTTGGTTTAAATTAGACAAATTTGATAGTGCAAATGTAGTAACAAAAAAATTACAACTCATAACTTTTTGCAAAAAAACAGCCATAAATCATTATTAAAAAATGTTAAACGCAAGGAAAATCCCGCAGAAAAACTACTTCTTGCAATGCAAAACAATGCTCTGGCGCGGCTCTAATGTAAATTTATCTGTTGAGTAATCTAAGCGTTAGGCAGCAATGGTTTGCCGCCTAATTTATTCTCCTGCATAGATATTGACCAATTGCAGCAACACCTCCACAGCCTTGTGCATGGAGGCGACGGGGATAAATTCGTATTTGCCGTGAAAATTGTGCCCGCCTGCAAATAAGTTGGGGCAGGGCAAGCCCATAAACGACAGCCTTGCGCCGTCGGTGCCGCCGCGAATGGGATGTATCAGCGGTTGCACACCCACCCTCTCCATTGCCGCAATAGCGTTTTGCACAATGTGATAATGCGGCTCCACTTGCTCACGCATATTGTAGTATTGGTCTTTGAGTTCAACGCTTACTGTGCCTTTGCCGTAGCGGGTGTTGAGGTAGTGGGCGCACTGCTCAATTACCTGCTTGCGATGCTCAAATTTGCTGCGGTTGTGGTCGCGCACAATGTAATGCAGTTGTGCTTTTTCGACCTCCCCGCTGCAATGCACAAGATGAAAAAATCCCTCGTAGTCCTGCGTGTGTTCGGGACGCTCGGCGGGCGGCAGCAGGGCATCAAATTCTTTGGCAACGTGCAGCGCATTCACCATTTTATTTTTGGCATAACCCGGATGGATATTTTTGCCTTGCACAAAAATTTTTGCCGAAGCAGCATTAAAATTCTCGTACTCCAATTCGCCAATTTGCCCGCCGTCCACGGTGTAGGCATAGGCGGCACCCAGTTTTTTTACATCAAAAAAATCAACACCGCGACCTATTTCTTCGTCGGGGGTAAAGGCGATGCAGAGGTCGCCGTGCGGGATTTCGGGATGTTGCAAAATGTGCTCCACTGCGGTCATAATCTCGGCTACGCCTGCTTTGTCGTCGGCTCCCAGCAGGGTGGTGCCGTCGGTGGTAATGAGCGTTTGCCCCACATATTGCTTTAGTTCCGGAAATTCATCCACGCCCAAAACAATGTGTTTATCGGCATTGAGCACAATATCCTTGCCATCGTAATTCTCCACAAATTGCGGATGCACATCCTTGCCCGACATATCGGGCGAAGTGTCCACGTGGGCAATAAAACCCAGTGCAGGAGCAGGTTTTGAGAGATTGGACGGAATGCGTGCCATCACATAACCGTGCTCGTCCATAGCGGCTTGGGGCACGCCCATCGCCTGCAACTCTTGCAACAACAGCGATAGCAAAGTTTTCTGTTGGTCGGTGCTGGGAAACGAAGTTGAATTTTCGTCCGATTGAGTATCTATTTGCACATAACGCAAAAATTTTTCGAGTAATAAATCCGCCATAACCTTTGTAGTTATTGAATAAAATTTATGCCGACACTTCGTAGGATGTCAAATTCCATTTGTCCTGTAATTTGAGCGTTTGTTCAATCACGTCGCGCACGCAGCCCTCGCCGCCTTTTTTGCTCGAAATATACACAACTACATCTCGCACTTCTTGCACTGCATCGGCGGGACAAGTGGCGCAACCGCTGGCTTGCAATATAGAAATATCCGGAATATCGTCGCCCATAACGAGCACCTCACGAGACTCCAAGTGATATTTTTCGCAAAATTCGGCAAATGCAGCACTTTTGTCGCGATGCCCCAAATAGACATCGCTTACGCCCAGCATAGCAAAGCGTTTGCGAATGCTCTCCGATGCCCCGCCCGAAATGATGCCAATGTGGTATCCCTGCGCCACGGCATACCGCACGGCATAGCCATCTTTGCTGTTGTGTTGCCGCAACAAATCGCCCTCAGGCGTTGCCAGCACAAGCCCATTGGTGAACACGCCGTCCACATCAAAAACAAAGGCTTTGATGGCATAAAGTTTAGTTTTGTAGTTCATTTCTATTATTCAATAAATTGAATGCGAAGATAATACTAAAAATGTATTGTTGCAACTTATTGAAAAGTTTAAATGGTTAATTTTGTTGACAGACAATCTGTTTTTTAAGTTGGATACTTTCGGAGGAATTTCCAATCAACAAATCTATTTTTCCTTGTTCTACCACAAATTTATGTTGTTCAACATTCCAATAGGCCAAATCTTCGGCTTTCATTTCTATGTCAACAGTTTGTGTTGTTCCGGCGGGTATCATCACGCGCCGGAAACCTTTTAATTGTTTTGCAGGTCGTTCCACTTTTGAATTGGGAAACGCGACGTAGAGTTGTACAACTTCTTCGCCATCGCGTTGTCCGGTGTTTTTGATTTCAACACTTATCTTTACGCTGCCATGGGTAGAAAGTGTGGATGTGGAAACGCCGATTTTTTGATAATCAAAGCGGGTATAACTCAACCCGAAACCAAATGGATATAAAGGCTTGGCTTTGGCATACATATATGTTCTTCCGTTGCGAATATCATAGTCCATTATGGGCGGCAGGTCGGCAATAGATTTTACCCAAGTTTGCGTAGTTCGCCCTGCCGGATTGAAATTGCCAAAAATTACATCGGCCAATCCGTTGCCCAATTCTTGACTGTTGTGGGTGATGTGCAAAATTGACGGAATATGTTCCTGCGACCAATTGATGGCAAACGGAAAACTGCTCACCAACACCATTATTGTTTTTGGATTGGCTTTGTGCACAATTTTTGCCAAGTCTTCTTGTTCCAATGAAAGTGCTTTGCGGTCAACGGCTTCGCGTCCGTCGCTGGGCACAGGCGAGTATTTCCATCGGGCATCGGTGCCATACGGATGATTGCCTACGCAAACAATGGCAATATCTGCTTTTGCAGCGGCAATGGCGGCTCTGTCCATCTCGTTGGAAGGCTCGTAAAACACTTCGACACCGCTGCCAAGTGCATTTTTGATGCCTTGCAAAATGGACACCACATAAGGCGGCGTGCCACTATACCAATCCAATAAAACTTCGTCGGCTCGCGGTCCTATAACAGCCACTGAGCGGAGTTTGGTTTTATCAACAGGCAATAAATTGCGTTCATTTTTGAGTAAAACTACCGATTTGGCAGTAACTAATCGTGCAAAATTTTTGACCTCAGCCTTTTGCCAAGGCGACGCTGTATCGGTTACCCCAATTGAAGCGTAAGGCGTTTGCATCTGATTTCCATCCAACAAACCCAATTTCAATGCCACATAAAAATTCCCTCGTATCGCCTTTTCAATATCCGTTTCGGTCAGCAGATTTTTTTCTAATGCTTCGTAAACGTAGGGTTGAAAGACATCCAAGAACTGACCGACAGTGGCTTTTACTACCGCTGCAGCACCTTCGGCAAAGGTAGGATAGGCTTTGTGTGCATTCATTAGCAGTGTCAATGCGCCGCCGTCGGTGCAAACGATGCCGTTGTTGCCCCACTCTTTGCGGGTTACTTCGTTGATGGCGGGATGTACGGTCATCGGCGTGCCGTTCCACGAATTATAGGAAGCCATAAATGCGCGGCTGCCGCCTTGTGTAATGCCTTTGTAGAAGGGATAAGAATAGTACTCGCGAAACAATCGTTCGTCAAAATTGGACGAGGTTGAGTCGCGTCCGTCCTCATTGCTGTTTGCTAAAAAATGTTTCATCAACGATGCGGATTTCCAATACTTGGGATGGTTGCCCTGCAAGCCTTTGACAAATGCAACGGTCATTTGCGCGGTCAAAAAAGGGTCTTCGCCATAACTCTCTTCGGTGCGTCCCCAGCGCGGGTCGCGTGCTAAGTCGGCGTTGGGTGCACGCATCACCATTCCGCCTTTGCGCAGTCGTTCGTTTTGAGTATAAAAACGAACTTCGGCGGCTTCAATATCCGCCACTTTTTGGATTAAATCGGTATCCCAGGTTTCGCCCAAACCGTAGGCTTGCGGAAAAGTTGTGGTAGGAAAAGTAGGAGGAGGTTGGTTGCCAACAGCACGACCGCCCCAATTGCCCGCACCGCCAAGTGCCATTCCGTGCAGCCCTTCGGAATGTCCCGTGTTGGGAATCCCTAAGCGCGGCACGCCCAGATGGGTGGATAATGCGCTGACTTTTTCGTCGATAGTCATCAACGACAAAAGATTATCCAATCGCTCATCATCGCTCAAAGCGGGATTTTGAAAAGGATAAACGAATTGTGCACTTGCCGAAAGGCTTCCACACAAAAAACAAAGCAATAGAAAATGATGGAGTTTCATACGAATTATTTTTTAATTTAGATTATCTGATTTTAAGTCAAACTTCTTTTTGTATTCATTGGGCGTTACTCCAAATTCTTCTTTGAAGTATTTGCGAAAATACTTAGGGTCGTTAAAACCTACTTGCAATGCCACTTCGTTGACATTGAGTTGGCTTTTTTCTAATAAACTTGCTGCGCGTTTTATTCTAATAAACCGAATCAATTCCGAGGGAGTTTTATCGGTCAATGACAACAATTTTTTGTAAAAATAGACGCGGCTCATCGCCATTTCTTTGCACAAATCTTCGACCAAAAAGTCGGGGTTATCTATGTTTTCTTCGACCACAGCAATGGCTTTTTTGATAAACTTTTCGTCCAACGAAGTAATTTCAATTTCACTTGGCGAGAGGTCAATTTTCTTTTTGAAATGGGATTGAATATTCCGCTGTTTTTCTACGATTTTTGCAATTTTCAAGGTTAGCATATCAATGTTGAATGGCTTTGAAATATAATCGTCGGCACCGGCTTCGATGCCCTTGTATTTGTTTTCGTCCGACGATTTTGCCGTCAGCAAAATAATGGGAATATGCGAAGTGCGCACGTCGCCTTTTATCAAACGGCAAAACGCATAGCCGTCCATTTTGGGCATCATCACATCGCACAAAATAATGTCCGGCAAACGGTCTAACACAATTTGAGATGCCTCTTCGCCATCCAATGCAGTGATGACCTGATAGGTGTCGGGAAATAGGCTGGTGATGAAGCGGCAAAAGTCTTCGTTGTCGTCCACAATGAGCAGCACGGGCAAATTTTGATGATGGCTGTTGGGGGCTTCTGCATTGCCGTCGAGCAATGGTTCGCCCGTCCGTTTTGTTCCTTCGGCAAGCACGGCGTTTTGATTTTTGGTTTGCAAAGTTTTGGAATACAGCACCGGAATTTGCACCGTAAACACCGAGCCTTTGCCTTCCGCGCTTTCCACCTTTATTTTTCCACCGTGTAGTTTGGCATATTCGTTGGCTAAGTGCAAACCCACACCGGAGCCCGATTGCCCGCTGTCTTGAGCACTTTCAACACGATAAAAACGTTCAAATATCCGTTCCGTTTCTTTTTCGTTCAATCCTATGCCGGTGTCGGCAATCCTAATGGAGATGTACCTTGTAGTGTTGCCGTTCATTTCTTCGTAGATAGCGGTGCTCACGTCAATTTGCCCCTCTTTGGTATATTTAAAAGCGTTTGAAAGCAGATTTGTGATAATTTTTTTTATCTTTTCGGCATCAAATTCCATGTATAATTCGTCAATGTAGGTGGTGAAAGTGAATTTTAGGTTTTTCTCTGTCGCCAATAACGAAAACGAGTGGCATATTTCGCGAATGTATGAAATGATTTCGCCGGTTGATTTATTGACGGTCATTTTGTTCAAATCAAATTTTCGAAAATCGAGAATTTCGGTTACCATAGTCAGCAAGTTGCTTGCATTGCGGTACATGATGTTGAACATATTGCGCTGCTCGTCCGAAGCGGGCGATTTCAGTAGTTTTTCCAAGGGCGTGAGTATCAGCGTGAGCGGCGTTTTAAATTCGTGGCTGATGTTGGTAAAAAATTTGAATTTCAGTTCGTCCACTTCATGCGTTTTGTCGGCTTCCAAAATGCGCTGTGTCTGTTCAAATTCGTGTTTTTGTTTGTTCAATTTATAGCGCATAAAATAGAAAATCAAACCGGCAAAAATCAAACAATAAATCACAAACGCCCACCACGAAAACCAAAACGGAGGCCGCACAATAATTTTCATTGTCAAGGGTGTATCGTTCCAATCCAAATCGTCGCCGCGGGTATAGACGACCAATTTGTAGGTGCGCGGTCGAAGGTTAGAGTACGAAGCCGCCCCTATATTGTTGCTGCTTTCGGTCCATCCGGCATCCAAGCCTTCTAATTTATATTTGTAGCGGATTTTTTTGGAATGAATGTAATTGAACGCCGAAAACAGCAGCGTAAAATTGGTCTCTTTGTGCTTCAAAATAATTTCATTCAAATCGGTAATTGATTTTGAAATGATGGTGCGGTTGTTGTATTGGCGATTGGGTTTAATGTTCTCATTGGCAATGAGCAACTCCGTGAACCGCAATTTTGGTGGAGGACTTTCGGATATTATTTTTTTGGGTTCAAAACAGACGTAGCCTGTATTGGTGCCAAAATAAATCAGCCCTTCGTTGTCTTTGTACACGGCATTGTAGTTGAACGACGAGCCGGGCAGTCCGTCGGTGTCGTCATACACTGCAATCAAAAAATCGAGTTGCCCATTTTTATTTTCGCAACGAACAGATGCTAAACCTTTGCGCGTGCCCGCCCAAACAACGCCTTCGTTGTCTTCGACCAACGACACAACTTCATCGTTGGGCAGTCCGTTGTGGGTGGTAATGTATTTGAATTGTCTGCGGGAAGGGTCATAGATATTGATGCCGTTGTTGGTTGCCAACCACAACCAATTGCGCGAATCCACTATGCTGTATGTAATGGCAGTGCTCGTTAGCGAATCCGACAACTGCGCTTCGTTAAAATAAGCCGATAGTTTTTCGTTGCGGGCATCAATGCCAATCACGCCTCGGCTCGTATTGGCATAAATACCTTGCCCGTTGGATTGCATAGATAATATATAGTTGGACACCACGCCGCTATTATTTTCGCGATTGAAATGCGTAAACGTTTTTCGCGCTTTGTCCAATTTGTCGATGCCGCTTCCCAGCGTGCCTATCCAAAGATTTTGCTGCGCATCTTCCGCCAATGCAAAAACGCTTTTGTTGGACAAAGTATTGCGGTCGTTTTCGTTGAGTTGATAGCGTTTGAAATGGGTGCCGTTGTAGGCATTCAATCCACCCAAAAAAGTGCCTATCCACAAGGTTTGCGCTCGGTCTTGATAGATGCAGGTGATGATATTGGACGACAAACTGTTGGGGTTGTTGAGGTCGTTTTTGAAGGATTTAAATTGATGACTGTGCGGGTTGTATTGGAGCAATCCGTTGTCGTTGGTGCCAAACCAAAGATAGCCTTGCCTGTCTTTGCAAATGCTGTTGCAGTCAAAAGTTTCGCCTTTTTCGCTAAAAAAAGCATACAAGGGCGATTTTTGAAATTTGAACATCGAAGGGTGATAATACGAAACGCCGTTTTTGAAACTGCCTGCCCAAACCATTCCATTGTCATCGCAAAACAAACTGACGATGGAGTTTTGGCAGATGGATTTTTTGTCATATCCGTTGTTGCGCAACACAATGGTGCGGTTATTCGTTTTGTCCAAAACGGTTATTCCTTCGTGGTCGGTGCCAATCCAAATTAGGGCTTTGCTATCTTGTATGATGCAGCGAATGTAGTCGGTTGCCGCCGAGGGCACAAATGCGTTGCCGGAGAACGACCATACTTGTTTGTGCGCATCAAAACACACCAAACCTTTGTCGCCTATGCCGGGGTAAATCCACACGTCACCGTCGCTGTCAACAAACATTTTTTTGGGAATAGTGCAATCGCGCCATTTCGTTTTTAGAGAACGATTGCGGATGTCCACCACTTTTTTTTGTGTGTCAAAACGTTCCACCTCGCCGTCTTTGAACAATGCCCACAAATAATCGCCCGCAATTTCAAAATCAACTATTTCCTGACAACTTAGCGTTTGCAAATGCTCCGATTGTTCGTAAAAAATGACTTCGCAGGTTTGTGCAACATACTTGTATATCCCTACGTCTTTGTAATAGAGGTATTGGTTTTTGGCGTGGTCAAACTTAATGATATTAGGGTGGGCGGGCAGTTGCCAAGCGGCAAGGATAGAGTCGGTGTTGCGAATGAACGATTCGTTTCGCCAATCATAAACAAAATAAAAAGATTCGTAGGCTTCCAACCATAGATTTCCATTGTGGTCTTCGGCAATGTGCGAAAAATTGTTGGTGGGGATGCTGTAAGGATTTTGTTTGTTGTATTTATAGACTTCAAAATTTTGTCCGTCATAACGATTCAATCCCGTGTTGGTTGCCAACCACATAAAGCCGCGGCTATCCTTAAAAATACAATCCACCTGATTGTTGGACAATCCATTGGTAACATCCAAATGCGCAAACTCAAACGGTTGCGACCGAATTGCCGTCAAAGGGATGAGCAGGGATAATAATACGGCAAACGCAGTTTTCATTTTAATATGATTTTTTTTTCAAAACAAATCCAATTCTGCCATACTGACCGCTTTTTCGTTGCCGGCAATCTTGGTTGCCACTATACGAATGTATCGCGCCTTTACCGCTTTTTTGAAATAATGCCGGCGTTTGACCGGGTCATTGATGAGATTGCCAAACTGAAAAATTTCCACATCTTTCCATGTTTTGCCGTCTTTGCTTATTTGGAAAATGCCTTCTTCCATCATGCCTTTGCCATAGTGTTGTTGTTGCGGTGTATAGGCAAAACCGTTCAAGGTTTCGGCTTTCCCGATGTCAATACCAATGGAGTGATGCGTTGCCTCATCGTTTGATGTCCAATAACTATCGGGGTTCTCGTCAAAAACGGCAAGAGCCGGATGTTCGGTTTTTTCGCTGCTGACATTCAGTATTTTCCACGCTTTTTTAATCCATCCAAACCGCTCATGATAGATAGGACCTTTTTCTCCATTGAGAACGGATACGGCTTTTAGTTCTTTGTTTTCTATTGCGAAAGGCGCTTTATATTCTGTTGAATGGGCATCGGGGTCTTTTCCGTCTGTCGTATAATATATTTTGAAGTCGCTGTTCAAACTCTTTTGACTGTCTTCTTTTTTTCTTTTATTCCAATTAAAATTCTGCTGCAAATGTTCAATGGCAACCAATCCGTTGAGGTCTCTTTGGGCGCTCAACATTGGAGGGCGAAGCCGATAATAATGCGCCGATATGCTGCTGATGGCGGGCGTCAAACGCGACTCCAAAATGCGGATGCGGATTTTAGCGGTAGTTACCTCCGGAAAGCGAAGGATGCGCCGGTAACCTATATTGCTTGCCTGTGCAATTTCTTTCCAACTGCCGTCAATAAATGCGTCCACGGCGTGTTTTTCTACACGTTCGCCCTGTGTGCCCACCGCTTCTTGAATGGCAATACGATTGATAGTAATGGGTTGAGTTGTAGCAACAATGATTTCTTGCGGCTGCTTGTCCAAAATAACATCGGCATTTTTCAGCAAATCGACATCATAAGTTTCCCGAATACGGGCGCCTGTTTCTTTCAATACATCGACGTCGGTTGGTGAAAATTTACCGTCGCGGTTGGGTGGGATATTCAACAGGAAAATGGAATTTCCACCTACGGCACGTTCGTAAATATCAAAAACATCATCGGTGCTTCGTGTTTGCTGATGCGTGTCGTCCCTATAAAACCAGCCTTCGCGAATGGACGTATTGGTCTCGGCAGGCTGATAATGCAGGTAATAGGGTTTCTGCTTGCTGCATAAAATATCACGAGTTCCCAAATCTCCGTACAAATCCATGAAATCATTCATCGAGTTCGGATTTTCATTGTATGGAATTACGTTCCATTCGGTATCTCTGGTGTAGCCGCCTTCGTTTCCGCACCATCGAATATCTTCTTTGCCAAACACAACGGCTTGGGGCGCAAGGGTTTGTATCAATTTGCGCCAGGCAAGATAATTATACTTTTGTCCTCCTTTCGTTTTGGGATGCGCTCCGTCAAACCAAACTTCGTGTATAGTACCGTATTCGGTTAATAATTCAAACAATTGATTCAAAAAATATTCATTGTAATCGTCCACAACAAACTCGAATCGGGTTTTGTTCTCAAAGGGTCTTCCGAGCACTTCGCGCGGAATGGTTCTTAGGGTATATTCGCTCAAATTTCCGTATAGACCTGTGGGATTTTCAATCTGGTATAAATCGGCAGGAGATAAATAGACGCCCAATTTCAAACCGTATTTACGGCAAGAGTTCGACAGGTCTTTCATTATATCGCCTTTCCCTTCCCTAAAATGGGTGGACATAATTCCATGCTTCGTATAGCGGCTTTGCCACAGCACAAAACCATCGTGATGTTTGGCAGTCAAAATGACCATTTTCATTCCAGCCGCTTTCATGGCTTCGCACCATTGGTCGGTATCCAATTCTTTGAGGTCAAAGATTTTAGGGTCTTCCATGCCGCTTCCCCATTCCATTCGGGTGAATGTATTGGGCCCGAAATGGATGAAAGCGATAAATTCATTTTGCAATGCACTCAATTGATTGGCAGTCGGTATTATATGCGCTGCTTTTTCAATAATCCTTTCATTCAAATCATTTGCATCTACCTTGATAGTGCTTTGAAATTGGATACTTTTGTCTTGCGCATAGATATTTGAAAGCAGGCAGACACTTACTAATGATACAAATAGTTTTTTCATACGTAATTATTTAATTTTATTTAACTTTTTCATCCGGTTGATACTCAAACCAATCATAATATGCTTTGGCTTTACTTGGTTTCCCGTTGGAGGAGGCATATAATCCAATCATCACCCCTGTGAAACCACCTGCTACTTCGGTACTCAGGTAGCGGGTATCCAACCTGCCTAATTCCGTGTATTTTTGATTTTTAGGGTCGGCAAAATAGAATGTATATTGCAGAGGCGAACCTTTTATTCTGAACAATACTTGACTGTCGCTAACCGCTTGTTCTGCGGCGATGTAGGAAAGAGAGCCGACTTTGACACGCAATTGAACAACGGTTTGCTTCCCTGATTTTTTTAATAACAAATCGTAATGGTGCGTATTATTTTGTATCAAAGTTATGCCCGCCTCTTCATTGTCATAGGATGAATTGAACTCCAACAAAGTAGTAGCGTTGAAATCGTGTTCTGTTTGTCTTCGGCAAATGAGTGAAATGGCTTCGGTTTCGTTCAAAGTGAATGGAGATGCCGTAATGCGCAATTGTCCTTTCTTTTCTGTCAAAGAATAATTTTCTCTTGTTGGATTGCGTAAATATTGCCATTCAAAACCCAATTTATCTCCATTAAATTCGGTACGCACAGGCGTTTTTTCAAACGGATGTAAAGGCAAAGTTGGCGTTTCCATATCCAAGGCTACTGTGCCGTTGCCGTTTACCTGAGGCCAGCCGCCTTGTGGCCAATCAACAGGAGCAAGGAAGGTTTCGCGCCCAAGTATATGATAATATGCCCACTGTTGCGTAACTCTAAATCCCAGAAAAACCATCCACCACGAACCATCTTTTGCCTGCACAAGGTCGGCGTGACCGACGCCCTGAATAGGATTTGCTTGTCCCCTGCGATTAGCGTGCGTAAGTATTGGGTTCAATGGGCACGATTCGTAAGGTCCGTAAATGTGCTTGCTCCGCCCGATGGTGGCGCTGTGCATATATTCCGTACCGCCTTCGCCTAAGAGGAGATAATAAAAGCCGTCTTTCTTGTAGATATGCGGTGCTTCGGGAAAACGTCCGCCGATGCCGCCCCATACCAATCGTTCGGGCGACAGCACTTTTCCTGTCTTGATGTCTATTTCGGTTACACGGATGCCTTCATTGCCTTGTGTAACGAAATACGTTTTGCCGTCTTCGTCCCAAAAAATGTCGGGGTCAATGCTGTTGATGGCTACCCAAATAGGCTCGCTCCAAGGTCCGGCAGGGTCGGTCGCCGTGCAATAAAAATTGCCTCCGCCCGATGTGTTAGTGCAAACCACGTAAAACAATCCGTTGTGATGGCGCAAAGATGGCGCGAACAATCCGCCCGATG
>BNTQ01000085.1 GCA_025996715.1 Bacteroidia bacterium
GCGCCGCCGCTCGCCGCCCGACAACTGTATGCCCATATTTTTGCGCACTTTGTGCAAATTAAACTCCTCTATGAGCGACTCTAATTTGTCTTTTTGCTCGGCTTTGCTCTGGTTTGTCATTTCCAACCCCGCGCACCACCGTGCGGGAGCCGTATTTTTTCACTAAATTTTCAGCGTGTAATCTCATTAGAAAAACTATTTACAATCCATATTTTGAGCAAACTATTCCCCTGCCCTGCCTGCAAAGTTACAACTTTTTTGACAATTTGGAAATTGCAATTTTAGAATTGAAAATAATTTTTTGCATTGTTGTAGGCAATATCTTCTACCATTTGTCCCAAAAACGCCATTTCGCCGGCGGGCAATTCGCCGCGCTCTACGTCATTGCCAATGAGATTGCACAAAATGCGGCGAAAATATTCGTGGCGCGGGTAACTCACAAAACTGCGCGAATCGGTGAGCATACCCACAAAGCGGCTGAGCAAACCCAATGCCGACAAGGAATTGAGTTGTGCCTCAATGCCCACTTTTTGGTCCAAAAACCACCAGCCTGAGCCAAACTGTATCTTGCCCGCCACGCTGCCATCCTGAAAATTGCCCGCCATGGTTGCAATCAAATCGTTGTCGCGCGGATTGAGGTTGTACAAAATAGTTTTTGCCAATTGACCTTCGGCATCCAAACGATTGAGAAACTTTGCCATATTTTTTGCCACCGTAAAATCGCCAATGGAATCACAGCCAATATCGGCACCCAATTGCGCAAAAAGGCGAGCGTTGTTGCTGCGAATCACACCGTAGTGAAACTGCTGCACCCATCCCTTTTCGCAATCCATCACTGCAAATTCTACCAACATTGCCGATTTGAATTTTGCCATTTCGTCGGTGCTCAAAGCCGCGCCGCCATACACTTTGTTGAATATGGCATCAATTTGGGCAGGTGTGTAATCTTCGGCATAAAATTCCTCGATGCCGTGGTCGCTGAGTTGGCAGCCTGCTGTGGCAAAAAAATCGTGGCGGTTGCGCAATGCCGCCATCATATCGCCGTAGCGGCTAATGCTGATGCCCGATACCTGCGACAATTTTTCGACATAAGCGCGAAAATCGGCGGGAACCTCCACTGCCATTGCTTTGTCGGGACGCCAAGTGGGCAATACTTTTACCTGAAATCCCTCTTTTTGCAAGGCAAAATGATGTTCCAAAGTGTCGGTGGGGTCGTCGGTGGTGCACACTACTTCTACATTAAATTTTCGCATCAATCCGCGTGCCGAATATTCGGGTGTGCGCAATTTGGCTGTGCATTCGTCGTAGATTTCGCGGGCAGTTTGGGGCTTCAAAATTTTTTCGACACCAAAAACCGTTTTGAGTTCCAAGTGTGTCCAATGGTAGAGCGGATTGCGCATGGCGTAGGGCACAGTGGCAGCCCATTGCTCAAATTTTTGCCAATCGCTTGTGTCTTTGCCTGTGCAAAAACGCTCTGCAACGCCGTTGGTGCGCATTGCACGCCATTTGTAGTGGTCGCCCTCTAACCAAATTTGCCCCAAATTGTCAAACCTGCGGTCGGCGGCAATAAATTCGGGATTGAGATGGCAATGGTAGTCAATAATGGGTTTTGCCGCAGCGTGATTGTGGTACAATTGCTCGGCTGCAGCACTGTTGAGCAAAAAATTTTTGTCCAAAAAGTTTTTCATATATCTCAATTATTTTTTTTGCAAAGGTATTAAACAATTTTGAATGTATGAACAATTTAATTTTTTTCTAAGGGAAATGAAAATGTTTGTGAATGAGAAAAAAAGAATTATCTTTGTCGAAAAATTTGTTTTCTATGCCTCAAACAACTACTATTAGCACTGTCCCTTACCTTGACGGGATGTCTTATCGCACCGGTTTTGACAAACCGCACACGGAGGTAACACCATTTATTAAAATACCCGATGGGTATATGACGAGTGAAGAATTTAGGCGCGTAACACGTGCGGATTTGGATGTTATTTGTAGAAAATATGGTATTTTACAGTAACGTAGCCAGATGTGATTTGCAGAATATCTATGATGGACTGCTACAATGGCAAACACAAAACGGTCAAGTCTATATGGACTACTTGGCAGTAGTGAATTACCACGCCGCAGGCACGCACCTTAACAAACCCCCTATTTTGTGTTTTTTTGCGCGTGTCAAAAACAATTATTTTTGTATGAAGAAACGAAAGAAGAAAAAATCGGCAACTCTCAAAACCAAGCGGCGTAATACTTTTGTGCTCTTGGCAGCGATAGCAGTGGGCTTGATAGTGGGGCCTGTGCTCTATTTTTATGTGGAACTGTACCACCCCAACGTGAATGGCGAAGGCGGCTATTTTTACATTCGCACCGGCTCCACCAAAGAGGACGTGGTGGCAGCCCTCGAAAACAGCGGTCTCATCAACAATATGAGTACAATGCAAAGTGCCATAGAGCGCTTGGAATATGGCAAAAAGGTGTACGCCGGCCGCTTTCAACTCACGCCCGATATGGGCAACAAGCAAATTGTCCGTATATTGGCAAGCAATATGCAAGCCATTGTAGAACTAAAAATTACCTCTGTGCGCAAGCCCGAACGCTTTGCAGGACTGCTTTCGCGGCAAATAGAAATTGATTCCGTTACGATGTTGAGTGCGCTCAAAAATGAGGAATTGGCAAGCCAATATGGCTTTAATGCGGCAACATTTATGAGTATGTTTTTGCCCGATACCTATCAGGTGTATTGGAACATTAGCCTCACCGATTTTGTGAACAAAATGCACAAAGCGTGGGCAGCCTATTGGCAACGCGACAATCACGAAGAGAAGTTGAAAGCACTCAAAATGACCAAAATACAGGCGGTTACCCTTGCCTCCATTGTGAATGCTGAGACCGCGCAAGTTGATGAGATGACCGATATTGCTGGGGTTTACATCAATCGTTTGCGGGCAGGGATGCGCTTGCAAGCCGACCCCACCGTGAAATTTGCAGTGGGCGAGGGCGTTGTAGAGCGCCGCATATTGACTGCCTACACGCGCAAAAAGCATCCTTACAACACCTATCTTATTTATGGCTTGCCGCCCGGTCCCATCAATTTGCCCGAGCCGCACCACATTGATGCTGTGCTCAATTATCATCATCACGATTATTTGTTTTTTTGTGCCAAAGACGATTTTTCGGGCTATCACGCTTTTGCAAAAACCTATCAGCAGCATTTGGTAAATGCTCGCAAATACCAAGCAGCACTTAACAAAAGAGGAATTTTTAAATAGTTGAGAATTGAGAGTTGAGAATTGAATTGAGTATGAGAATGAAACACATTTTTTTTATTTTGCTGATGTTGATGGGCGGCGTCATTTATGCGCAAAACGATGTGAAAGATAGCATCGATAATTGGAGCGGATTTCCTAACTACGGCAACGAGTATAGGTCAGCAGCATTTTTTGGCGAGCGTTATTTGCACAACAATTGGACGCATTATCTTGACAATCTCAACGATTTTGTATGCTTTGAGCAAGAAACAACAGGCAGTTTTGACTTGCCCGATGCACAGGTTTTTTCGATAGGCGGCAACTCATTTCGCAGCAACAAATACTACGTGGACGGCTTTCGCCTCAATAGCCGTTTTGCTTCGGGTTCCACGTTTTACCGCCCCGACCTTAGCCTGCAAGGAATGACTGTAAACTACTATCGCTCGGCAATAGAATTTACGAGCGAGCGAATGGAAAACTCGGCGGCTGTGAGTTACAACATTGGCGGCATTGGAGGCATCTCGCCCGGCACTGCCGACCTTATTCATTTGTTTCATCGCACTGCATCCGATGCGGTGTACAAAGATAGCCCGCTGTCGCCCATCACGCACCGCAACCGAATGAAAGGCAGCGGTACGCTCACGGTCAATTATGCCGTGCCTGCCGGCGAGCAACAGTACGCACAGCATTTGTATGCCGATTTTGGCACTCGCTTGGTGAGCAATTTTGGCGAAAAAGGCATCACAGAATTGTATCCTGAAGATTTTTTGAAAGTGCAACTTTCGGGCGAATTGCCGCTCACATTAGCGGGTCTGTTTGACCGCACCGCCTACATTGCAGGCATTACGCAACGCGACAATTTGTACAACGAATTTTATTTTGGCAAAGACGAAACCGCACGCCACAATATGTACAGCGTTTCGTTTTATGGAACAAAAAAAACCGACAAAACAAATTACACTTCGGGTTTTACGCTTGCCGTCAACAACACACGACACCAAAATATCAACTATAGCCGCAACCTGATAGACCAAGACGGCGAAGGGTTTGAGCCTTACTACCCCGATGCTGCCATCACAGAATTTTCGCACGCGCTCAACTATGAACGCACTTTGACTCCGCATCTCAAATTTAAATTTGAGAGTTACAATTCGTTGATTTATTCGTCGCCACACCAACGCGATTTTTACAACCCTGCCTATGCACAAATGATAGACTCAACGCCTCAATCGCTGTATGTGTATGAGTGGCACACGGCGCCGTTTGCAAGCGGGTTGTTGGACAACGTGGCGGGCATCCAATGGCACAGCCAACCCGCATCGTGGTTAGACCTCAGAGCCGATGTGGATGTAACCTTGGATGCTATGCTCATTGCCGATAAGTCGATGCTGCGCCCCAATTGGCAGGCGCAGGCGGGCGTTTTTGTCCACCCCACGCAATGGTTTGCAATGGAAATCAATTTGAGCAAAAAGCGCGTGGAGTTTAACTTTGATGACATTCGTTATTTTTCAAACGACTACTTGCACGGCGAAGTATATTATTGGAAAAATGCAGAGACGCTTGAATTTAGTGAAGACCAAAAATCGGATTTGTTGTACACCACCGGCGGCAAATATCATAGTGCTGCCGGCGGTTTGCGGCAGACCTCTTACTTTGTGTTTGATTTACCGTTGTATTTTAGTTTTGGCAAACACGAAATTTCGATACTCAACAGTTACCGCAAATACTACAACAATTGGATAACCCGCTTTGACAAGCCTGCAGAGGAATACGGAAGATACGAAGACAATGTTTCGTTGGTGTACAGCGGCGAAGAAATTCATCGCGACAACATTTTTATTTACGATGGCGGCAAGCCCATCAACTATGTGGTGGACTATTACACGGAAGCAGATTTTCCGGGCGAAGGCGTAAGCAATAATTTCGAGAACAGCACGCCCTACTACGCTTCCAACACCATCAAATATCAATACACTTCGGCAAAATTTATGTTTTCGTTGGCGTGGCAATCGTATATGATGAGCGGCATTTCAACGCTGGGCAACGGACCGCTGCACAACAATTTGGGCGTGTACTCCGAGACCTCTGCCAACCCCAACATCAGGTACAAAAATGTGGGGCGGCTCAATCAAGACAAGGCTTATGTGGCGCGGATGCAACTCTCGTACCGCCCCATCACGCGCTTGGCTTTTACGCTGATAGGAAAGTTCAAAGACGGGCAACCATTCACTCACTTTGCCACCCGCCTTGCCACCGACGGCAACGACAACACGCAGTTGCTCATTGTGAATGGCAGCACCAAAGGCATCAATCCCTACGATGATGATTTTGGCGTGCGCGATGACGGTTTTTTCAACTTTGATTTCATCACTTCGTTCACCGGAAAAATAGGAAACCACACCTACCAATTGCAAGCGATGGTGTACAACCTGTATGACTTTGGCACAGAATTGACCGAATATACTTTTGCACCACCTGCGCGCACCGAAGGCGCCTATCCGGGCGGGCGTTTTTCGCTGTCGATGTGCATTCCGCGCGGGTTGATGATTACCGCAAAAGTTAATTTTTGAGCACAATAAATTGTATTTTTGTTGAATGAATATAGAGTGGACAATTGCGCGGCGCTTGATTTTTAGCAAATCGGGCAACAACCGCACCCTGCGACCCATTATGTGGCTGTCGGTGGGCAGCACTGCTTTGAGCGTGATGGTGATGATAGTGGCATTGAGCGTCCTCATTGGTTTTAAGCAACAAATTACCGAAAAAGTAACCGGTTTTTTGGCGCATATTCAAATTACCAACTACGATGGCAACGCCTCCTACGAAACCCAGCCTATCAACAGAGAGCAAGATTTTTTGTCCACAATAAAAGATTTTGCCAACGTGCAACACCTGCAACCCTACACCCTCAAAGCCGGCATTATCACTACCCAAGAGAACATTCAAGGAGTTGTGCTCAAAGGCATCGACACCGCATTTGATTGGCGTTTTTTTGATGCCAATATGGTAGAAGGCACGCATTTTACATTGAACGACAGCGCGAGCAGCAATGCGGTGTGCATCTCGCGCACGCTCGCCAATTTGCTGCAACTGCACCTCAACGATGCCTTTGATATGTACTTTGTGCAAGAGCCGCCGCGCCAGCGCAAGTTCAAAATTGCAGGCATTTTTGACACGCAGTTTGGCGATTTTGACAAACTATATGTGCTTTGCGATATGCGGCACGCGCAACGCCTCAATGGCTGGAACGCCCACCAAATAACAGGTTACGAAGTCTATGTAAAAGATTTCGCAGCCCTCGATGCCGCCTTTGAAGATATTAGCGACCACACTTTTTATACCCTGCAATCGGACACCCGCTTGATGGTGGAAACGGTGAAGCAACGCTACTCGCAGATTTTTGATTGGCTGCATTTGCAAGACCTCAATATGTGGGTTATCCTTGTGCTGATGCTCATTGTGGCAGGCTTTAATATGATTTCGAGTTTGCTCATTATGGTGCTCGAACGCACTACTCTCATAGGTTTGCTCAAAGCATTGGGCACCACCAATGTGTCGTTGCGGCGCATTTTTATTTACCAATCGCTGTTCATAGCAGGGCAGGGTATGCTGTGGGGCAATCTCATTGGCATTGGGCTATGCCTTGTGCAGCAACAGTTTGGGGCAATTGCATTAGACCCCGCCACCTACTATTTGTCGCAAGTGCCCATCTGCATTCGCTGGGAATACCTGCTGTTGCTCAATGTGGGCACACTCGCCGGCATTCTGCTCATCCTCATTGTGCCCTCGCTGTTGGTGAGCAAAATCAGTCCCAGCAAGACTTTGCGGTTCAATTGATAGGCTGCGCGGCGCTTGCCTGCGGTTATGCACATTCAAGCCTTTGGGTTGTAACGGGCGGGCGGGCGAGGGCGAGCAAACCTCGCCCCTACAACTCTCCATTCTCCATTATTCATTGAGCAGCCCCACTTGTTCTATTCTGGCTTTGAGGGCTTCGGCTTTTTGGTCGATGAGGATTTTTTTGTACTCTATGGGGGTTACCATAATAAATTGCCCCATAACGTTTTGCCAATCGTCCAGGAGGCGTTGTGCCAATGGGCTGCCGGTGTATTGGAGATGTTTTGCAATCAACGATTTTAGTTCTTTGAGGTCGGAGGCGTCGTCCACAAGCGAGAGTTCCACCATTTCCATATTGCAAAAGAAATCAAAGTTGTCGTCTTTGTTCCACACGTAGGCTACGCCGCCGCTCATGCCTGCCGCAAAGTTGCGCCCCACTGTGCCCAGCACCACTGTGCGTCCGCCTGTCATATATTCGCAGCAGTGGTCGCCGGTGCCCTCTACTACTGCTATGGCGCCACTGTTGCGCACGCAAAAACGCTCGCCCACTCTGCCGTTGATATAGACCTCGCCGGAGGTGGCGCCGTAGAGCAGGGTGTTGCCGGCAATCACATTATCTTCGGGGGCAAAGGTGGAGCCGGCGGGCGGCGACACTATGATGCGCCCGCCCGACAAGCCTTTGCCAAGGTAGTCGTTGCTGTCGCCTTGCAAGCGGAAGGTGATGCCTGCCGATAGGAATGCGCCAAAACTTTGCCCCGCTGAGCCGTTGAAGGTGCAGTTGATGGTGTCGTCGCTTAGCCCTTTGCCGTCGTGGGTTTGGGCGATGGTGCCCGATAGCATTCCGCCCACGGTGCGGTCGGTGTTGGCAATGTCCGATTGGAGCACCCATTTGCCTGCCTGCAACTTTTGGTCGTCGTTGAGGGGCAGTTGCGCCATCAGTTTCTTGTCGAGCACATCGTCCACCAAATGCACTTGTTCTTTGACCTTGCGGATGGGGTTGGTTTTGGCTTGGGGCGGGCAGTATAGGATGCGCGATAAGTCCACTTTGCGGGTGGGTTGGGCAGATAGTAAATCCACTCTGCCTACAATTTCGTCTAATGTTTTGACCCCTATTTGCGCCAGATGTTCGCGCACTTCTTGTGCCAAAAAGATAAAGAAATTGTAGAGGTATTGCTCTCTGCCGGTGAAGCGTGCCCGCAGCCGCTCGTCTTGTGTGGCAACGCCCACAGGGCAAGTGTTGAGGTGGCATTTGCGCATCATCACGCAGCCCAACACTATGAGTGCGCTGGTGGCAAAGCCAAATTCTTCGGCACCGAGCAGGGCAGCCACAATTACATCGCGTCCGGTTTTGATTTGCCCATCGGTTTGCAGGCGCACTTGTCCGCGCAGGTTGTTGATGACAAGGGTTTGCTGCGTTTCGGCAAGTCCTATTTCGAAGGGCAAACCTGCGTATTTGATGGAACTGAGCGGGCTGGCGCCTGTGCCGCCGTCGCCGCCGCTGATGATAATGGTGTCGGCTTTGGCTTTGGCAACGCCTGCGGCAATGGTGCCCACACCGCTTTCGCTGACCAACTTGACCGAAACTTTTGCCTTAGGGTTTACATTCTTTAGGTCAAATATCAACTGCGCCAAATCCTCAATGGAATAAATATCGTGGTGCGGCGGCGGCGAAATGAGCGAGATGCCGGGGATAGAATGCCGCGTGCGGGCAATCACTTTGTCCACCTTGAAACCGGGCAACTGCCCGCCCTCGCCGGGTTTGGCGCCCTGTGCGATTTTGATTTGAATTTCGTCGGCATTGACAAGGTATTCGGTGGTAACGCCAAAACGCCCCGACGCCACCTGCTTGATGGCGCTGCGCGCCGACGAGCCATCGCGGCGCGGGGCAAAGCGCTCGGGCAATTCGCCGCCTTCGCCGGTGTTGCTTTTGCCGCCCAATTTGTTCATCACCAGCGCCATAGTTTCGTGCGCCTCGCGGCTAATGGAGCCAAACGACATTGCCCCTGTAACAAAGCGCCGGGCAATGCTTTCGGCAGATTCGACTTGCTCAATGGGAATGGATTTGCCGACGGGCAATTGCAGCAAATCGCGCACAAACATTGGCGATTCCTTTTGGTCAACCAAGCGAGTGTATTCTTTGAATTTGGAGTAGGAACCGGTGCGAGTGGCAAGTTGCAGGGTCGAAATAGTTTCGGGATTCCAAGCGTGCTGCTCGCCTGTTTTGCGATAGGCGTAGTTGCCTTCGGTGAGATAGCCCTGCTCTTGGGAGAGGCTGGGGCGGGGCAAGGCTATGTCCTCTAAGCCAATGCCGCCAATGGTTGTGGTGATGCCGCCAAAATATCGGTCGGACAATTCCTGCGAGATGCCGATGGCTTCAAAAATTTTGGCGCCACGATAACTGCGCAGCGTGGAAATGCCCATTTTTGACAGCACCTTCATTAGCCCCTTGTTGATAGACTTGATGTAGTGCGCCACGGCAGTGTCCACATCGAGGCGGATGTTGCCTTTTTTGATTTCGTTGTCGATGACCGCAAAAGCCATGTAGGGATTGACCGCGCTTGCGCCAAAGCCCAGCAGCAAGGCAAAGTGCATCACCTCGCGAGGCTCTGCGCTCTCAACAAGGACGCCAATTTGTGCCCGCTTGCGCACATCAATTAGGTAGTGGTGCACAGCCGAAAGCGCCAACAACGAAGGTACCGCAACCTCGCCGCCGGCTTGGCTTGCGGCGGGTCTATCGCTCAATATAATATAGTTGTAGCCATCGTCCACCGCCTTTTCGGCTTGTTTGCAAATGCGGTCGATGGCTGCTTCTAATGCCGCCGCGCCGCCGCCGGCAGGGTACAAAGTAGAGATGGACAACGAGCGGAAACCCTTGTATTCCAAGTGACAGAGCAAATCAAATTCGCGGTTGGTGAGCACCGGACTTTTGAGTTTTACCATCTTGCACAACTTGGGGTCGGGTGCCAGCAAATTGCTGTCGAGCGTGCCAATGTAGAGAATGAGCGACATCACCAACTCCTCACGGATAGGGTCAATGGGGGGATTGGTAACCTGCGCAAATTGTTGGCGAAAATAGCGAAACAACAGTTGCGGCTGCTTGGACAACACCGCCAACGGAATGTCGTTGCCCATAGAACCCACCGGCTCTTTGCCCTCGTTGACCATAGGCAGGATAAGGCGTTCCACATCTTCTTTGGTGTATAAAGCCGACTGCGCCAACGCCTCAAAATTGTCCACAGTATATTTTACCTCGCGCCCCGAAGCAATGTCGCTAATGGCGGTACGATTGGTTTTGAGCCATTTCTCGTAGGGATATTTGCTCGCCAACTCGGTCTTCAATTCTTTGTCGCGATAGATGCGTCCGTCCTGCGTGTCCACCAACAATAACTTACCGGGCAGCAGTTTTCCTTTCTCTAAAACCTCTTCGGGAGCAAAAGTGAGGGCGCCTGTTTCGCTTGCCATTACTAACAATCCGCCTTTGGTGATGAGGTAACGGCAGGGACGCAATCCGTTGCGGTCGAGCGTTCCGCCGGCGTAGCGTCCGTCCGAAAACAGCAGCGTAGCCGGACCATCCCAAGGCTCAAAGGCAATAGAATGAAATTCGTAAAACGCTTTGAGGTCGGGGGGTATAGGGTTTTTGCCGTTCCACACTTCGGGTATGAGCACGGCAATGGCGTGCGGCAAACTCATGCCCGACATCACCAAAAATTCGAGCGCATTGTCCAACGACGCACTATCGCTCATCCCTTGTTGGATAATGGGCAGCGCCTTTTTGATGTCGCTAAAATTGGGAGACGAAAACAGTTCCTCGCGCGATTGCATCCACGCGCGGTTGCCGCGAATGGTGTTGATTTCGCCATTGTGCCCAAGGTAGCGAAAGGGTTGTGCCAACTCCCATTTTGGGAAAGTGTTGGTGCTGAAACGCGCGTGCACCAAGGCAATGCCGCTGGTGAGGTTGGGGCTGCTCAGGTCAGGGTAATACTGCCGCAACTGCATCGAAGTGAGCATCCCTTTGTAAATCAGATTGCGGCACGAGAGGCTGGTAAAATAAGCATCCTCGTTGCTCAACTGTTGCTCAATCCCTTTGCGCAGCAGGTATAGCCGCAGTTCGAGCGTGTTGCGTTGGTTGGCATTGTCGGCATTGTCGGTCAAAAAAAGTTGCTTAATAATAGGCTCTGCCGCCGCCGAACCTGCACCCAAAATATCGCTGTTGACAGGCACATCCCGCCAACAAAGTAGGTTAAAATTGTTGGCTCTCACAGCCTGCTCAATCACCTCTATGGCGCGCTGTTGCTGGGCGCTGTCCTTTGACAAAAAGACCATTCCCACGCCGTAACTTCCTTTTTCGGGCACCGCAATACCGCTGAGCAAAATAAACTCGTGCGGTATCTGTATCATAATGCCCGCGCCGTCTCCCGTGAGGGGGTCGGCACCCTCGGCGCCGCGGTGCACCATGTGCTCCAAAAGCAACAGACCTTGGTCGATAGTGCTATGGGTTTTGCCCGCGTGCAAATCGACAATAAGCCCCACGCCGCACGAATCGTGGTCATTTTCGGGCTTGTACAAACCTTGATGATTCATAATAAATAATTTGAAATGTTGTTGATAGTAAATAAAATTACATTTGCCCTTTTTGCATCAAAGGCGCAAAAAAATCAGGCAAAGGTAAGGATTTTTTGTGTATAAAGTTAGGGGGGGTGAATTTTTTTTGTCTGAACTTTGATTTTCTTGTGATTTTTTTGATTTATGTGATTTTATTTAGATGCGCAACCCGTAGGGTTGAATTTGCATAACCGTAGGTAAGCGCAGCGCAGCCTGCGGAAAGCGCAACCGCCGCATAATGGCGCGCGGCGGCAAAAACAATGCCTTGAAAAACGGTTGTTGTCCGCGCGCAATAACGGCGGCGGTTCATTGCCCGTAGGACGTTGCCCTACGCTGAATTAAGTTGCCCCTGCGGGGCGGCGCCCGCGCTGTAAGCGCAATTTAATTCAGCCCACCGCAACGCGGTG
>BNTQ01000086.1 GCA_025996715.1 Bacteroidia bacterium
CCCGTTCTTTTTGACTTTGACAGAGCCACAATAAAAGCAATTTTTTTACCCATATCTTTAAAATACCGCAAAGGTAAGCATACTAAAGGATACAGAAAGTTTCAGCCTACTTTTTGACCATTAAGCCAAAAATAGAAATTAAAAACTTGTTTTTGTTTGAAATATGCACAATAAAAAAAGCGTGGAAACAACCTGTCTGAAATCCAAGGTTACCACGCCTATCACTTCCGATAAGTCGTTCCACGCCGCACACAGCGGCGTTTTACTAAACTTATTCTTGAAGTGATTAACCCAATCAAGGATTAAAAGTGGTAAAAATGGATCTCAAGAATAGCAGCAAAATCGCTATTTTATATGCTTCTACTGTGCCTTTTAGCACGCTTTTGTTTATGCCATAAAAATTGGTTTAATGGTTTATATTATCGGCAAAAGTAAATGTTTTTGAGAAAATTGCAAAATGTTTGGTTATATTTTAAAAAAAATACCCCAATATTTTTTTAGATGCCCGATTGCAATGTCGTATGTAATTCCAAAATTTGCGGCAGTAGGGCTGTTTTGTCGTCATTAGTAATGGTAAAATGAGCATATAGGCTGCGTTGCGCATCTGTCCATTGGTGCAAAATGCGTTGCTCTATTTGTTGCTTGGTGAGGTGGGGCGAACGTTGCAAAACTCTTGCTATTCTTACATCTTGGGGCGCCGTTACTTGCACCACAAAATTCATTTTGGTGTGTGCTCCGCTTTCGCACAGCAGGGCTGCTTCTTGCACCACGTAGGGCGCGTGTTGGTTGGCTCGCCATTGCTCAAAAGCCTGTTGCACCAAAGGATGCACCAATGCGGTCAACTGCGATAGGGCTTGCTCGTTGCCAAAAACTTTGCGCGATAATTCCGCCGGTTGAAAGCAATTGTTTTTGTAAATCGTTTGCCCATAAAGGTTTACAAGTTGTTCGCGCAAGTGTTCATTCTCGTTGTACATTTTTTTTGCCTCGTTGTCGGCACAAAAAATGGGGATGCCCCAAGCCTGCAATACCTTGCACACCAACGATTTGCCGCTGCCCATACCACCTGTTATTCCTACGCTTAGCATATCATTTTACTGAGGTTGAGTTTGTGCCAGCACAAAGCGAACAAAGGGCCGCTCTACGTTTGCCGACAGTATATAATGGGGCAGCGTATCCAATTGCACTGCCAATTGTCCCGATAAATTGCCGGCAACGTCGTTGTAGTCCACAAAAAGTTGTATTTCGTTGTCCTCCAATTCTTTGTAATACTCCATATCCACACAAAGCAGCACTTTGTTGGCTGATGGAAACATCTGTATTTCTACATTTTGAGGCAAATTTTTGCATTGCACAGTCATCTTTTTTTGCACCTCTGTGATGCGCACCACATCTATTTTGTAGCCCACTTGTGCCAACGACAAAATCACTTCATTTTTGGGTGCAATGAGTGCCACCTTGCCCCGCGATGATTTATTGACTTTGTTCATCAGCGTATTTTTGGTGGCAATATATTCTATGTTGTCAAGGTCAGCCTGCACTCCGCTAATGATAACGCTGTCGGGCAACAATTGCACCCCTTGCTGCATAATGTACTGCGGCGCACACACGGTTCTCAGCCGTGAGCGAATGGGCACTTTTTTGGTGGCTAAGATATTTGCCCTAAATTTAATTGTATCTTGTTGTATATCAACAAGTTCAAATGTGCTTCCCAAATTTTGCACAAGGCGTGTTTGCAGTGAGCGTGCCATAAAACCTCGCTCATTTTGGGTCAAATCAATGGTAGTGTGCTGCGCCACATCCACCTGCAAGCCTTGGTGGGTGTACATTTTGTAAAGCATCAGGTCGTAACCTCGCGCTCGCACATAGCAATGCACAAGGCTTTTGCTGCCCTCGGTAATAAATTCGTGCACATTAGAATTGACCAACTGCACAGGGATATTGAGGCGTGTTTGGTAGGTATAGGACAACTTATTGATGAGCCACATCGAAGCAGAAATTAGCAAAAAGAAACTAAAAACCACTATCTTTTTTTGACGCGGAGTGAGTGCATGGATGGAAAGACGGATTGACATTTTTTTTATGTTTGCTCTGCAAAGATACATCTTTTGTTGTAAAAACAAAAAATGTGCTCGCACGATTTTGGCGAAATAACAAAGTATTGCAACTATTCCGGCATAATGTTCAATTTACTCTCTGATGTAATTGACACGGATATGAGATAGCGATGAATTTTCAAAATCATTGGTTAACAATATTACTTATTGCATATAGCGGATAAACATCTATATTGTCGTAGTGTGCAAAGTTTTCGAGCGAGCAGCGAATGCCGCATTCAGAATTTTTCTCTTTCAAAAACAGATGCAGGCTTTGCATTTTTCCGCTTATGCCTGATTTTATTTCTATCGGTACAATTTTATCTCCCTGCTGAATAAGAAAATCAACTTCAGCAGAACTGTTTTTGCTTTCTCTATGCCAAAAATAAAGCAACGAGCCTGAATTAACAGGAAGAGATTTTTGCAACTCCAATGCAGCAAACATTTCTGCCACTTTCCCTTTGTTAATCATTTCCAAATTAGTGCCGGTAATAATATCTGTCATGTCCAGTCCCGAAAGTTTCAAATAAACACCCGTATCCAACAACATTAATTTTTGTTTTTTCAAATTGCTTTCTGCACCAAGCGGAATACCGTTTGCAGCAGTGTGAATAACGGGGACAACAAGTCCTGCCATTCGCAGCAATTCCACACATTCTTTAATCTGCCCGATTTTATAATCTCTGCTTAAATTGGAATAAACAACTCTTTGCCCTGCCTGATTTACAACACCATCAAAAACCATATTCAGCCGCAACAGAGGTATTTTTTCGCGATATTTCTCAAAATCGGATTTGAGGGTTACTATTAAGTCGCTCAACACGTTTTGCGCTTCATAAATACTCTGTGTTTCAACATATTTTACAACCGCTTCGGGCATTCCTCCAATTAAGAGAAATGTTCTAAGTATTTCGATTATTTTAGCGTGAAATGCCTCAAAAATTGGATTCTGCGGAGAATGTTTTCTTATTTTTTCATTGAGTTCTGCGTAACCGCAGGCAAGCATAAATTCAGAAAAACTAAAAGGGTACATAAATAAATTAGTAATCCTGCCCACGCCAAAACTGTTGACTTTTGCCAGCGCAAATTCCAGCAACGAACCGGCAGCAATAATATGTTGCTGTGGATAGTCCTCGTAAAAAAATCGCAAGGACGAAATTGCATTCGGGCACGCTTGGATTTCATCCAAAAACAGCAAAGTTTTGCCGGCAACAATCGGCTGTCGATAGATTACCGAAAGTTTGTTGCAAATTTCTGTCGGAATCAAATCGCCTTCAAAAGCACTAACTGCCGCTTTTTGTTTTTCAAAATTTATTTCAACAAAATTTTCAAAACTCTCAGCCAAATGTCGCACCGAACTTGACTTGCCAACCTGCCGTGCACCACGCAACAAGAGTGGTTTTCTGCTTTTGGCATTAGCCCAATCGAGCAAATGCTTGTCTATCAATCTTCTTATATACATATAGTAAAAATTACAAGGCAAAATTTGCCCATTTTTGAATAAAATCAAAGCCTAATTTTGGCTATTTTTGTAAAAAATACAAGGCAAAGGTAATATCTTTTTTGAAAATATCCAAATTTTGCGTGTAAGCAAATATATCAAAGAACCTTACTAACAGAACATAAAAAAATCGTGTGAACAAAAATATCTGCTCGCACGATGATAACTAAAAGCCCCTATTTGAATTACGTGGGGTTCAAAAATTCTAAATAATTTGTTCTATTTACAACTTCAAATTCATTTTCGGGATAAGCATCTGCAAACGAAATAGGCAATTTTGCCCGCCTATGCTCGTTATATTTGAACTCGTATGCAAAAAGTTTCCCTTCACGTTCTTCAATATAGTCAATTTCCTGCATTGTGTGCGTGCGCCAGAAATAAGTTTTAGCATAAAAACTGTTGTATTCATTGTGCTTTTTTCGTTCGCTAATAAGAAAATTCTCCCACAACGCTCCTACATCGTTTCGCAAAGCCAAAGGTTGAAAGTTGTTAATCAGTGCATTGCGAATGCCATTGTCGTAAAAATAAATTTTTCGACTCTTTTTGAGTTCCTGTCGTAAATTGCGGCAGAATGCAGGCAAACGGAAAACTACAAACACTTTTTCCAATAAATCAAGATAGCGTTCAACCGTTTCTTTATCCATTCCTACAATGCGGCTCAATTCGTTGTACGACACCTCATTGCCCACCTGCAATGCAACTGCCGTCAGCAATTTATTTAAATTGTCGGCACGGCGAATATCTTGATACATCAAAATGTCTTTGAATAAATAACTGTTAATCAACTGAATGAGCAACTCGTTGGCATCTGACGGATGATTGACCACATCGGGATACATACCATAAATTAACCGCTGTTCAAGCAAGCGATTTTCTTCAATTTGCGAAGTGTGTGCAATTAATTCTGCTGTCGAAAACGGATATAAATGATATTCAAACTTGCGTCCCGTAAGCGGTTCGTTGATTTTGTTGTTAATTTCAAAAGCCGACGAACCGGTTACAATCAATTGAATACCGGCGATATTATCAATAATCAGTTTTAGCGTGATACCTATATTTTCAACGCGCTGTGCCTCGTCAATCAATATAATTCGCTTGCTGCCAATTAGGTTTTTCAGTTCGGTTGAAGATACGTTTTCGAGTAAATATCGCACATCAGGCTCATCGCAATTCAAAGAAAGTACCGTTTCTTGCGGTTCATCGGCAACCAACTGACGCAGCAAAGTGGTTTTTCCAACCTGCCGCGGTCCAATTAAAATAATTGCTTTGCCTTTGTAAAAGCGGCTGATAATTGCTTGTAAAAGAATTCTGTTTACACTCATAATTAAAAAAAATTTTGCAAAAATAACGATTTTCTATGAGAAAACGAAATTTTAAGTCAATTTTTTCGATTGTAACCGCCGATTTAGGTCTATTTTTTCGATTGTAACCGAAAAAATAGACCTAAATCGGCGAAATTGTTTTTGTATGAACAATACGTACAAAAATTGAGTGGGACGAATTGGACGCAATTTGCGACCGATTGCCAAAAGTTATGTTGAGAATGGAATTATGCCTTATTCCATAGCGGCTCTAATTGCCATTTTGACATTAAATAATACAATCCGCTTATTACCACACCATTTTTTGTGTGTAAGCAAATATGTCAAAGAAGTTTTACCATACTCCATTGTTTTATTGTAATTCTCCATTTTTCCACACCAATTTTTCGCCCCAAAACGGCACGTAGGTTTTTTCGCAATTTAGTTTCGATGCCCGCTCCAAAGCCATATCAAGGGGCCAGCGTGAATATGCCACTCCATCATGCCCCAATTCAAGGATGTGCGACAGCAACACATAGTGGGGCTGTACCTGTCCTGAACCGGTGCCAAGAATGTTGTTTTCATCAAGTCCGTGCGGAACAGGAGCATAGCGGGGTATCAATACATCAATCGCACCCTGAACATTACCGAATTGGGCGGGTTGAAAATTGGTGTCGCCGACGTGCAATAAGGTAAAATTATCGGTGTCGTCGCCACAATCAATGCGGAAAACGGTAACAAAATTTTTGCCATCGTTGGAGGTGTTATGGTCTGTAATGGCGGTACGTATGGCGAATTTACCAATGGTATAATTCTTGTTAACCGTTGCTGTGTAATCATATCCCGCTCCTTTTTTCAAGTAGTTGGAAAGCACAGGTTTGTTAGCATCAAGCATCGCTTGTATAAGGTCTTCGCTGTAATGGTCTTGGTGGTTGTGCGTTACGCAAAGGAAATCCAAATACGGTGCCAATTTTTTCGCCCAGCGATGATAAATATCTATGCCGAAACAACCGGAAGGCGTTTTTATTACGTATCCCATATTGTAAAGCATGTAGATGGCGACCGTTCCGCTTTCGACCGTTTCATTTTTTATGCCGTCCAAAACACGGTCGAAAGCCATACGGTAGCAAGTCAAAATGGGGTCATTTTTCTCCTTACTTTCACAAGATGCGTCCAAACTCTTGAAGTAGGTCTTAAAATACGTCATCGGGCAAGCGTCCGCATACTGTTGAATTTTTACAAAAGCATCTTGCCGAGCGGTGTTTATCGCAAGCGACGAAGTTTCCCACATCTGCTGCATTGTTGCAGCAGCCTCGCTTTGCTGCGCGGGCTTGTTCTGCGGGGTGCTGCCGTCATCTGTCGAATTGCAACCTGCAAAAGAAAGAATGACAACAAAAAACAGCAAGAAATAATATCTTGGTTTCATCATCATTTTTTATTGTTATACGCCGATTTGATTGCATTAAAACTATCCATAACTTGCTGCGGTGTTAGTTTTTCTTTGCTGTTTTTATCTTTGGTTGCTTCGTACATAAATACGCCGCGATAGCCGATGTCGGCAAGGTCTTTCATAAATTTCCCCCATTCAATAATTCCCTGTGTAGGCAACCAATGACATTCGTTTTTGCCCTCAAAATCCGATGCGTGGATGGTGGCAATTTTAGAACCTGCAACGCGCACAAAGTATTCCGTAGAACCTCTCATATAGTGGTTCTGGTCAAAGCATATACCCACGCCCTGTGTGCTGCCGATAATGCGCAGCAATTCTTCGGGTGTGTTGCCCAAACAAGTGCGTGGCAAATTTTCTATGCACAACTGTACTCCTATTTTGTCTGCATAATTTTTCAGCGTAGCAATGGACTGTGAGGCATTGACAATACGTTGCTCTCTGTCCACATCATAAATAGGCTCAGAGCTGGCGTGTAGCACCAAGCGCGAAGGTTTGAAAATGGCACTCAACGCTATCATTTTTGCAATGAAGCGCACATTTTCTTCACGTGAGGCATTGTCTGTTACCGAAATATCCAGTGTACGCGAAAAGGGCAGATGAATGCTCCACACGCTCAACCCTGCGCTATCAATTTTGGCTTTCATTGCCCGTACACAAGGCTCCACTTCGTTTTCGGGAACACCGCGATAGCAAGTATTCAGGGCAACCTCTATGTAATTTACCCCACATTTTTTTGCCTCCTGCAAATCGGCTGCGGTAGGATTGCCCCACAGCGCAGTGCTTGTTCCCACTTCGTAATTTTGTGCATTAGCACCCAGTATTGCCATAAGGAATACAGATATTAAAATTGACTTTTTCATTTTATTATTGTTTTACAAAAAAATATCAATCCTCACAGGATTTAAAACCCTGTGAGGAAAATTGATAAAGATATTATTTTGCTCTGTTTGTTCCTTGCAAATTGCCGCCGCGCACGCTCCACGAGTTGGGTTCGAGGCCTGCGTCGATGTTGTACACTTGTAGAATGGCGTTGTTGCTGTTAATAGTGCCAATGTACAATCGCTTGTCGGGACCAATGGAAACGGCAGCCATAATTTGTTTGGTGCTTTCCGTATCCAATACCAACGTGCCGTCGGAGGTGTTGAGACCAAAGACCTTGTAATTGTCGCCTATTTTTGCCTGCGTGCCACCATACACCACACCGTTATCACTCAGCGCAAGTCCGGCATAGATTAAAGCAGCACCTATGGTTTGTGTCCACTTTGTTGAACCGTTGGGGTTAATGGCATACACTTTGGAATTTGCCGCGTCTCTTCCTGCAAAATAAATCACATCGTCCGCACCTACGATGGGGAAATAAGCATCGCCATTACTACTGTATGAATGTGCTACAGTCCAGTTTGCAGTGCCATCGGCAATATTTATAGCCACCAAGCCTGCGCCTGCTTTCAGCGTAGCGTAAAGTACGCTGCCATCGCCATTGAAAGCCATTGCTCCCGCTTCTGTAACATTTAGTGCGGCACTACTCCACTTTGTAGTTCCGTTGCTTTCAAAGGCATACACACCGTTAGCAGTACCCGCATACACAGCGCCGTCAATGCCTACGGCTACAGCACTGCCGTTTGCTCCACCATTTATTGCTTGATTCCAAACTTCATCCCCTGTGGCAGTATTGAGCGCGTGCAACGCACTTTTGGTAAGGCAATAGAGTACGCCATCGCCAAGCGCGGGGAAGGCGCGTATCTGTTCAATAAACTCAGCCGTTGCCCATTTTTGCGTACCATTGGGATTAACGGCATATACTTTTTTGTCGAGAGCACAAAAATAGATAGTGCCGTCGGTGCCAACCGTTGCTCCGCCACCGCCGTTGCCTCCGGTGTTGTCAATCTCAAACAACCATTTAATAGTGCCTGTAGCCACATCAACAGCAAATAATCCGCCGCCATTGGTTGTGGGAATGTAGCCGGTTTGTCCATCGTGCGAAAATACTATGTTGGAATTTTTAACGTTGCCGCTTTTGTCGTCAAATTTCAATTCCGTCTCCGACCACAAATAGTCCGTTACCGTCATATCAATGCTGCCGTTGTCGGTAGCACCTCCTGCATAAGTAACGGTTATTGTAACCGTGTAGTCGCCTGCGGTAGTGTAAGTGTGAACGGGACTTGCCGCTGTTGATGCACTACTACCATCGCCAAAATTCCAACTTACCGATTGCACTTCACCTGCACTAAAATACAAGGGATTATACTCGAATGTGCAAGAGGTATTTTTCACTATTGTGTCGCTTACAACGAGAATAGGATAGATAAGTCCGGGCGTAGCAGACACAGAGGCTGCTTCAGAATTACCTTGCGGATAAACGCCAACGATAGTGAATGTATAGGGCGTGCCGTTTGTCAAACTTGTTACATCGTAACTTTCGGTTGCGGGAGTATTCACAGAAATAGGTTGTCCGCCGGGCGATACCGTAATGCTGTACCCTTGCAGTTGGTCGCTTGCAGGCTTTGTCCACGTCAATTTGACCAATTCGTTTCCTGCTGCTGCCTTGAAATTGGTTACAGGAAATTTCGCGTTAATCGGCTTGCAGGATGCTGTTACCTTTCCCGCCAAACCCTTGTCGTATCGGGGTTGTATGGCAAATGTGTAGGTAACATCGTTCACCAAATTCTGGATGGTAACGGCGGTTGCCGTTGCCTCCAATGTGGTGTCGCCGCCGGCAACGCCAGCAGTGCCTGCCGTCCACGACAGATAAAACTCGTTGGGCGTGGCGCCTTCGGCGGTTGTCCACGCCAGCGCCGCCTGCTCGTCACCGGCAGTAGCCGCAAAAGTTACTACTTGCGCCAAGTCAAAATTTGCCTCAGGCAACTTGTCATCATCGTTGCAGGCGGTAATCATTGCCGCCGAAGCAACCAAATACAATAATGGTTTTTTCATAATTTGATAAAATTAAAAGTTAGAAACTGAAATGCACAAAAAAAATCGTGTAAACAAAAAGATATTTGCTTACACGATTTTTGGAAGGTTTGAAATCAAAATCAACTTGAAAAATAATCTATCAACTTTTTTACACCCTGCTTGTGTTTGGCAGGATTATTTTGTTTCAACTTGTTGATATTTAACTGTTTCCATTGGATAGAGGGATATAATTGAAAGTTACCATATTCGGAATTATTCCATAACGGATGTCCTTCTTCGCAACTAATCAAAAATTCTTTGTCGCTCGTATTCAAATTTGAATTGACAAAGGCAACGAGATGTTGCCGCGATAGTTCATAATCGGTATAGGAAAAATCTACATCCGTCATTCCTTTGAATTGATTTTCCATTGCATCGCGTTGGTCTATCCGGTTAGGCGAAAGCAATTCAACCACAGGTTTGTTGCTGCCTAACAGATTATATATCAACCCGCTTTTTATGTTTTCAAAATTTTGTATATCCATATACTTGTAATCGAACAAGTCGCGTGGATGTTGTCGGCTAAGAGCAGCGCTGATTTTGCCGCCATAAAGTTGCGAAACGGGAACAATCTGCGCTTCGCAAAACATCTCAAATACGTTTTGTGCTTTTGCGCACAAGTGCATCTCCACAACATCATCAATAACGCCGCGTTGAATGCCGTTAACCTCAATTTTGACGGTGCTTGCGCCCAATGTACATAATAATTTATCAGGGACTGGTTTAGTTATTATTCCCGGAATAGCCCGCTTTATTCCTTCGCCGATAGCAACAAGTTTCGCATTGATATTTTTCAAACTTGATTCTCGCTCCTCTATTGGGATATACGTCAAATCCACATCCACCGAATAGCGTGGCATATCCTTTACAAAAAGATTGATGGCAGTGCCACCGTGCACAGCAAAATCTTTTTCCCGATAAATAAAGGGAAGTATGCGCAACAACAATCGCACTTGTTCCTTGTAAAGATGGTTCATATTGCTGTTAATTCTTCGGGAATAACTATTTGGTACTTTTGGTTGTAGATACCGCTTTTTACAATGGCTCGCTTGCCGCTGCCCAATGAGATTTTGGATACATCAAGATGTTTAAGCCAAGCGTGGTTTGCCTTTTCAGCCATATACAAAAACAAGCGTTTCATTTTCACAGAGGTGCTTTTTTCCAACAATTCTTGCACCACAGCAGGACGCAGCGAGGTCAAATTTTCCATCACGTAGTAAGTATCCATCAAGCCATAATGCTGTGGCGCGAGAGTGAGACATTCCATAAAAGCCCGTTCAAGCGAGGCGGCAGGCACCTCAAAGGATTCCGCTGTTATCGTGCTCATTCCTACCTCCGAAGCAAAATAGCCTGACGATATTTTTACCACATCAATGCCCCAGTCGATTTTGTCCAACCACGCGGGAAACCACTCTCCCTGAGGGCTGCATACAACAAGACACGGTCGCCCCATCGGCACATAATGGGCATATCCCATTAATTCCATAACAGACAAAGCCCCTACGTAAAAATGTTTGCCCAATTGCTTGTTCAAACTCCATAATGCCCCGTATATATTTGGCTTATCGCCGGTACGAATCATCACGCCGTTGCCAATGGACGTCAGCCATTGTGAAGCACGGTAGCATCGCTGCAACTCATACGAGATGCCATTCTCGCGCATCCACGATGCAAAGAACAAGGCACCTGATGGTTGCTGTTGGAGCAATCGGTTTATTTTTGTTGGTGTTTCGGTATTCATACTACAAAGATACAAAAATAAATAAACCCAACCAAACTTTTTGGTACGAATAGTTTATTTTGTACTCTTTTTTCATACTAATAGTATGAATTAAAGTACAAAGAGAAACATATCCAATTTTTGCGTGTAAGCAAATATGTCAAAGAACTTTTACAATGCATAATTCATAATTGTCCATTATCCATTATGAATTGTGAATTATGAATTGTTATTCGTATCCCGGATTCTGCCACAGCAGCGCGGTATTGTTCACGCGCTCCAACTCTGTTTTTGGAATGGGGAACAGCAGTTGATAGTCGGAAATACTGATGCCTGCGGCTGCTGTGGCTTCCACTGCTCCGCCCATACGCACAAGGTCAAACCAGCGATGTCCCTCGTAGGGAAATTCGCGCTGCCGCTCCTCCATTATTGCTTTGTTGAAGGCGGCTTGGTTGCTCACTGCGGGGTCGCTGCTGAGTAGGGCGGTGCAGCCGGCGCGGGTGCGCACCTCATTGAGATACTGCAAAGCAGGCGAACTCGCTGAGTTGTCAAAACCCGCCCTATTCAAGGCTTCGGCGTACATCAATAGTACGTCGGCGTAGCGCAACAAAATCTGGTCATTGCCCACGTTGTTTGTGCTCGCATCTCTTGTATCAACAAATTTTGCAGGGACGTACACGTTGCTTTCTGCCTGCACGTAAGCAATCAGGGCTTTGCGCGTGTCGTTGGGGTCGGTAAAACTGTTGCGCAGCGAGAGCGTTTGGTTGATGTTGGCACCTGTGGGCAGAGCCGACGAACTATGCCAAGCGCCGTGTCCCTCGCCCACCACGCTCTTGTTGAAACGCACGGCAAAAATAATTTCGCTG
>BNTQ01000087.1 GCA_025996715.1 Bacteroidia bacterium
CAAAATGACACCGCCACTTTGCAACACGGCGGCTATCCGCTCAATCTCTTGGCTGGGTTTCATTTTTTGCATACTTGTGCGGCACCATACCTTGGTGTTCGGTCAGCATTTGGCTGTGCAGGCGTTCCATCATATCACGTATGCCGGTTTGCGCCACTTCGTGGGCAGCAATGGGAGGCAGCACAGTGAGTTGCACAACTTGCCGTGCATTGAACAGGTACCACTTGTTGTACATCGAATAATCGCGAGTGCCCTCAATCACTACGGGCAAAATGGGTACATTGTTTTTCTTAGCCAAAATAAAAGCCCCCTCTTTGAATTGCCCTATCCGCCCCGTTTTGGAACGAGTGCCTTCGGGAAACATAATGATGGACACTTTATTTTTGAGCCAATGGGAACAGTCGGTCATCATTTTGCGGACACTGACGGCATCGCCGCGCTTGACGCACACGTCCTCGCGCAACCACAGCAGCGCACCCACAAAAGGAATGCGGTAGGCTTCCCACTTTGACACCCATTTGAAAACAGTGGGCACTTTGTAGAGCCAAAGTATATCGAGCATCGATTGATGGTTAGAAATAATGATGTAGGTTTGGTGCTTGTCCACATTTTCTAAGCCTTTGATTTTTGTTCTCAAAAAAAACGAAATTGTAAACCACGAATTTGAAATAAACACCGAGTAATAGTGCTGCAATTTTCGCTTTTTGTCAAACGGAAAAGTAAACAACAGCAAGGTAGCAGCAAAAAGCACGTGAAACGGCGCAATAATAAGGATATAAATAATAAACCCTACGGTGTACACTAAATTGAGTAGCAAATCGAATAGCAGTCGCATAGTTACCTATTGAAAAAGTTACCAAAAACATATAATTAAGCGAACAAAGGTACGATTTTTTTTTATATCGCACATTTAAGTCTCAAAAAAACTTACTACCTTCGTGCCGTTATTGCGATGCGGAAATAGACATAATTTATCAATCATCAACAACTTACCAATGAAAAAGATATTAGTTACCGGAGGCACGGGCTACATAGGCTCGCACACCGTAGTGGAGGCGCAGCAGGCGGGCTACGAAGTAGTGATAGTGGACAACTTGTGCAATTCGCAAGTTGGCGTCATTGAGCGTATTCAACAAATTACGGGCATCCGCCCCGCCTTTGAGCAAGTGGATTGCACGGACATGGCGGCTATGGAGGAGGTGTTCAAAAAGCATCCGCAAATTGGGGCTGTGATTCACTTTGCAGCGTTCAAAGCAGTGGGCGAATCGGTGCAAAAACCGCTGCAATACTACCACAACAACTTGCGCTCGCTGTGGGTGTTGCTCACGCTGCTGCCCAAATATGAGGTGGGCAATCTTGTGTTTTCGTCGTCGTGCACGGTGTATGGGCAGCCCGACCATTTGCCTGTAACCGAGCAAACACCGCGCAAGCCGGCAGAGTCGCCCTACGGCAACACCAAGCAAATTTGTGAAGATATAATCACAGATGCAGTAAGAGCGGGCATTCCGGTGCAGGGCATCCTACTGCGCTACTTCAATCCCATTGGGTCGCATCCCTCTGCCAAAATTGGCGAACTGCCCATTGGCACGCCTCAAAATTTGGTGCCCTTTGTTACCCAAACCGCTGCCGGCATTCGCCCGCAATTGCGGATTTTTGGCAATGACTACAACACCCCCGACGGCTCGTGCATCCGCGACTACATCAATGTGGTGGACTTGGCAAAAGCGCACATAGTAGCCGTTGATAGAATGCTAAAAAAACAATGCAAAAAACCTGTGGAGGTGTTCAACTTGGGCACCGGCAAAGGCGTTTCGGTGCTCGAAATTGTGCGCACTTTTGAGCGTGCCACAGGGGTCAAATTGCCCTACGAAATTGTAGAACGGCGTGCAGGCGACATTGAGCAAATATGGGCAGACACCACGTTTGCCAATACCGAATTGGGCTGGCAGGCACACGAAACCTTAGAAGATACCCTGAGTTCGGCGTGGAAATGGCAACAAACACTTCAATAAAAATTACTTTATTAGTACAACAAAAATGGATTTTGACAATGAGGTGCAACGCCGCCGAACCTTTGCTGTGATTGCACATCCTGATGGTGGCAAAACTACCTTGACCGAAAAACTTTTGCTTTTTGGAGGTGCTATTCACGTGGCAGGTGCCGTTAAATCGAACAAAATTAGGCGTGCTGCTACCTCCGATTTTATGGAAATTGAGCGGCAGCGCGGCATTTCGGTGGCTACATCGGTCATGTGCTTTGAGTACAAAGGTTTGCAAATTAACATTTTGGACACACCCGGGCACGAAGATTTTGCCGAAGATACCTACCGCACGCTATCGGCAGTGGACAGTGCCATTGTGGTGATTGACGCTGCCAAAGGCGTAGAAACGCAAACCCGCAAACTGATGGACGTGTGCCGTATGCGCAACACGCCCGTGATGATTTTTGTGAACAAAATGGACAGAGAGAGCAAAGACCCATTTGACCTGCTCAACGAACTCGAAAAAGAGTTGAAAATCAACACGCTGCCGCTCACTTTTCCCATTGGAATGGGAGGCACTTTCAAGGGGGTGTATAGCCTCTACGAACATCGCTTGCAACTTTTTGATGCACACAATAAATTTCGTGTGAGTGAGGATGGCATTATGTTTGAGGATTTAAATTCCAGCGAGTTAGAAAAACATATTGGCACCTTGTCGCAAAAGTTGCGCGATGATGTGCAATTGTTGCAGGGCGTGTATCCCGATTTTGATGCGGCAGCCTATCATAGCGGTAATTTGGCACCTGTGTTTTTTGGCTCGGCACTCAACAATTTTGGCGTCAAAGAATTGCTCGATACCTTCTGCGACATAGCCCCCGCGCCGCGTCCCACGCTTGCCGATGTTCGTGTGGTGCATCCCTTTGAAGAAAAAATGACAGGTTTTGTGTTCAAAATTCACGCCAATATGGACCCCAACCACCGTGATAGATTGGCGTTTCTCAAAATTTGTTCGGGCAAATTTGAACGCAACAAACCCTACTACCACGTACGTTTGGCAAAAACGCTCAAGTTTTCGAGCGTGCACACTTTTTTGGCGGACAAAAAATCTATTGTTGATGAGGCTTATCCGGGCGACATTGTGGGGCTTCACGATACCGGCAACTTCAAAATCGGCGATGTGCTCAGCGAAGGCGAACGCTTGCAATTCAAGGGCATTCCAAGTTTTTCGCCCGAGCAATTTCGCTATATCGAAAACGCCGACCCGCTCAAAGCCAAGCAGTTAGCCAAAGGCATCGACCAACTGATGGACGAAGGCGTGGCACAACTTTTTACCAGCACGTTCAACAACCGCAAAATTATTGGCACAGTGGGCGCTTTGCAATTTGAGGTGATAGAGTACAGGTTGGAGCACGAGTATGGCGCCAAATGCCGCTGGGAGCCTATTCAGTTGCACAAAGCCTGCTGGATAACCGGCAAAGATGCCGCACAATTAGCCGACTTCAAGCAACGCAAACACACCAACATTGCCCACGACAAGCACGGTCGCGATGTCTATTTGTCCGAATCATCCTACGCCCTGCAAATGGCACAAGAAAAGTATGGTAAAATAAAATTTTACTTTACGGATGAATTGGAGTAGCGGGGGGACTATTTGTATGCGCTACTGCGATGGTCAACTTTGACCACTTTGACCGTTAAAATATCATCTTCAATTGTGTAAATTATTCGATAAATTCCCACTCGAATACGATATGAATTAACAGACCCCTCTAATTTTATACATCCAAATGGACGAGGATATTGCGCTAATTCATTTATCGCGATTTTAATTTTCAAAAGATAATGATTAGGTATTTTATCTAATGATTTTTCAACGCGATTACTGATAACAATTTTATACATTCGCTTTCAGTCGTTCATCAACAATGCTATTAAATTCTTCGAGAGATATTGTTGAATCATTTCTGTGCCACCAGATTGTAAAAACATCCCAATAATCCTCGCAGATTTGGCAAAACCGATTCCATGCAAGGCGAGTACTATCAAAATGAATACTTCTGTTGCTTGCTATCTCTATGAAACTTCTGTCCACTAATGTTTCCATAATTCATTTGTGTAAATTATTCTGCAAAGATAATACTTTTTCCCATTCCACAAAAACTTTTACAACTACCATCTACCAAGTACCAAGTTCGTGCCAAAGAAAAGCCCTCACCAAAAAGGCGAGGGCTTTTGCTCTGGCGTTCCCCCTTTGGGGCTTAGGGGGTGTATCGGCTGCAAAGGTGATAATATCTTTTCAAATATGCAAAAAAAATCGCAACTTTGTAGGGCTTATTGTATGGCTTATCTGTCGATATTGAATTAAATGTCTTATGCTGGGTGTCTATTTTCATATTCCGTTGTGCAAAAGCAAGTGTGTTTACTGCGATTTTTATTCGCTCACGCGCCTGCCTGCCTCACAAAGAGCCGCCTTGTTGGAGGCAATGAAGCAAGAAATTGCCTTGTGCACGTCCTTTGTGGATGTGCCGCAACCCGCTGCCACACTCTATTTTGGCGGGGGCACTCCCTCGCTGCTGCGTGCCGGCGAAATAGCAGCACTTGCTCAACAAGCCTTGCAAACATTGGGCATACAACAAGTTGCAGAGTTCACCATAGAGGTCAATCCCGACGATATAACCCAAGGTTATTTGCGTGAACTGCGCAGCGTCGGCGTCAACCGCCTGAGCATAGGCGTGCAGTCGTTTGACGACAACGATTTGCGCTGGATGCAGCGGCGGCACAGCGCCCGGCAAGCCATTGAGGGCGTTGCCGCGGCGCAAAAAGCAGGCTTTGACAACATTTCTATTGACCTCATTTATGGGCTGCCCAATTTGTCGCCGGCAGGTTGGAAACACAATTTAGACATTGCCTATTCACTTGGCATACAGCATTTGTCGGCTTATTGTTTGAGCCTCGAGCATAACAACAACAACATCGTTTTACCTTCGCCGGAGGCAACGGCAGAGCAGTACTCTTGCTTGCAAACGACGGCTGTGGAGCAGGGTTTTGAGCACTACGAAATTTCCAATTTTGCAAGGCAGGGGCGGTATGCGCGGCACAACACTCTCTATTGGCAGCAGCAACCTTACGTGGGCATTGGTGCGGCGGCGCATTCGTACAATGGCACTGTCCGCAAATCCAATGTAGCCAACGCTTGGCAGTACATCAACGGCATAGCCCAAAAGCAACCCTCCTGCCAATGCGAAACTTTGACCGCCGCCGAGCGCTACAACGAATTGGTTTTTACCGGCTTGCGCACCCAATGGGGGGTCAATGTGGACGTAGTGCGGCAACTATTGGGCGCACAATGGGCAGACTTTTTGTTGCCCAAAGCCGCAAAATTAGTCGCCCAAGGCAGGCTCACGGAGCAAGGTGCAGCCTTTGTTATCCCGCACCGCCATTGGTTTGTATCCGACAGCATTATAGTAGAATTGATTTGCGCATAGATGGTGTAAATATTGCATTTGCTCTAAAAAATTTGTTTTATACAAAACAAATACATACCTTTGCAGCGTTTATTTTTTTATAGTCTGTTAGCAATCATAACATAACATTTTTATGTATTACGTCATCACAGCATTGATATTGGTAGTGAGCGTTTTGCTCATTTTGGTAGTGTTGGTACAAAACTCCAAAGGCGGCGGCTTGGCAGCCAATTTTGCCGGCGGGCAGCAGGTTATGGGCGTGCGCCGCACCACCGATTTTTTAGAAAAAGCCACGTGGACATTGGCTGTTGCAGTGCTTCTACTAAGTTTTGCTGCCGTTGCCTTTATGACTCCCGGCGATGCCACCAACGAAGATTCTCTGCTCAGAGATAAAGTGGAAAACGCAGGTAGTCCAATGACTGCACCGTTTGAAGAAGAGTAGTACCCATCCTATCCGCATGGGTGCAGGGCTTGTTTGTAAAAAATATATGCCCTGCTATTCACATTTTTTTATTGCTGCATTGCTGCTATTCGGCGCTGCAAGTGCGTTTGCGCAAAGTGCTATGTTCTCGTGGCACTCGCATTGGGCGCACAACGAGGGCGTGCAAGTATGGCAGGCAGAGGGCAGCGTGCTCTACGCAAGCAAGGATGGCATTGTGTTTGTGCCAACAGGCGAAGAACTTTGCAAACTGTCGGGTTTGAGCCATGTGGGTATTTCGGCGGTGCATTATGAGCCTGTTGCACAAACTTTGTGGGTGGGATACGAGAATGGAAACATAGAGCAGGTGCGGATTGCAGGCGGCAACCATCCAAACATAGTAACAGAAGATATTGCAAGCGATGCTCGTTTTGTGCAAAAAACAATTCATCGCTTTGCCCGCAAAAGCCCAGACCTGATGCTGGCTGCCAGCGATGTGGGCATAGTAGAAATTGACCCTCGCAGGGGCGAAATCACCAACAATTTTACCATTCATCCTCAAGGGCAAACGCTGGCAGTGCAAGATTTGGTGCGCTTTGGCGAGTGGTGGGTGGCGGCTACCGCGATGGGTATTTTTTATTGCACGGCATCGCATCCGCAGTGGTACTATTTTGGCAACTGGTCGCAAACTCTTGATGGCATTGCTGTGGCAACATTGGCAGTGCACAACAATACGCTGTTTGTTTTGACTGCTGCCGACGAATTGTTGCAAACCGTCGATTTGCAAAACTTTACAACTGTGCAAACAGGAGTAAAAATGCTATGCGTAGAGAGCAACCAACTGTGGTGGGCTACGAGCACACAGTTGCACAACGCAACCACATCGCAAGATATTGATGTGCAAGGATTGACACCTATTAGCGTATGCACCGCCGACAACACCTTGTGGCTTGCCGACAAGCGCAAAGGCTTGCTGGCATTGCAACAAGGAAAATGGGAACCGCAATTGACCGGCAAACTGCCCAATAATGAAAGCATCCAATTGGCAACGCATCAAGGCATAGTGCGGGCTGCCGGCAATGGCTTTGTGGCACAATGGCAAGCACCACATTGGCAAAGCGACACTTGCGCTATGCTGCAACAAGCCACTGCACTCAAAATTAACCCCAGCAATCCCTCCCATTCGGTGGCGGCAACCGCCACACAATTGCTCGAATTTGAAGGGTTGACGCTAACATCAGTACGGACAGCAGCAGTGGGCGAAAGAATTGCCGGCATAGAATTTACCGCGCAGGGCGAGTTATGGTTAGTATGCTCGCAAAGCGCCTCCCCGCTTCGCTTGCGAACAACAGAAGGCACGTGGCAAACCATAGATGCCCCTGCGCTCAACCATCGCAACATCAATGCTGTGGCTCGTTGCGGCAATGTATTGTGGGGCGTTGTGGACAAGTCCAATGTGTTTGCCTACTCCTACAATCAAGTGCCAGCCGCACTTTTGTGCTATCCCATTGCCATTAGAGACGATTATTTTACAAACACCACCACTGCCAACTATCTATTTGCCGAGCGCAGCAATGAGTTGTGGATGGGCACCAACAAAGGCGTGGTGGCGTATGCAGCAGGCAACTTTTTGCGCGACAGTTTGCAGGCACGCAAAATTGCAGTGGAATCCGATTTGCCCGGCTATGCCGCCTATCTGTTGCAGTACGACACCCTGAGCACAGCAGCAGTGGACGGCGGCAACCGCAAGTGGCTGGCAACAGCAGGGGCAGGCATCTTTTTGCAAAGTGCCAATGGCTCGCAAACCTTGCAGGCATTCAATAGTAGCAATAGTCCCCTACCCTCCAACCGTATTGTGAGTATGGCGGCAAACGACAAAACAGGCGAAGTGTATTTTGCTACCAACAAGGGTGTGCTTAGTTTTACGGCAGATGCAACGGTGGGCGAGGATGATTTTTCGTCCATCAAAATCTATCCTAATCCTGTGCGCCCCGAGTCGCAATGGGTAAGCATTGCAGGGCTTGCCGAAGATGCTACGGTGAAAATTACCGACGCTGCCGGCAGATTGGTCTATCGCGGCAATGCCAATGGCGGCACGCTCACTTGGGATTTGCAGCATTGGCGCGGTGGAAAAGTATCCACAGGCGTATATTTTGTTTTTCTACTCAACGCCGACGGCAACCAAAAACAAGTTGGCAAGTTGTTGATTGTCCATTAGTGATTACACCCCTCTAAAAGCGGAATGTGGCAAAAGACCACCACAAATGGCGACGACTTGTATTTGCCATAAAATAACTTGTTATCTTTTCTCTTTTTGTTTCAACACTTGGCGTTCAATTTTTTCTACACAAGAACTGAGGGCTTTTTCAAAAGTGTCCGCCACTTCTTTTGCAAAAAAATTGTAGCCCGGAGCAAGCAACTTGATTTCTGCTTCTTTATTGCTGTTGGTTTCGGGTTTGATGAGTTTCAAGGTAACGTCAGCAATGGCTGAGTTATCAGTGATTTTGGCAAGATGCCCTACTTTTTTTTGAGTAAAAGCCTCTAATTTTTCGCCCATTGTAAAATGAACGGGAAGGATTTTGATTTCCATAGTATAATTGTTTTAGTGAGTGAAAATGATTCTCTTTGTACCCCTACTCGGGTATATCCGGCAACAAAGATAGTCATTTTTTTGCAGTTAAATAAAATGAACTTGTTTTATACTATTAAAAAAAAATCAATAAAAATGCTACGATAAAATTAGAATCGATTTATTGGCAAAAGTTGCGATAAAAAATGTCAGCGGTGAGCGCAAAATTTCTCAGCGGTGAAAAGTTTTGCTGCGAGCGGTGAGCGCAAAATTTCTCAGCGGTGAAAAATTTTGCTGCGAGCGGTGAGCGCAAAATTTGTCAGCGCTGATAAATTTTGCGGCTTTCGCCTGCGATATTGCGTAAATTAAAATTGTTTTTGGTTTTAAACGCTCAAAGTACTATCTTTGTTACCATTTTTTTTGGTACATTATAGGATGGCGCGGCGATTTTTTATTTTACATACTTGTTTCAAATGGATGCAAAAAGTTATTCTTTTTGCGGTGTTTGCGGCATTGGCTATGGCTTGTAATGTGGCTAAATTTGTACCCCAAGACGACTATCTGCTCAACAAAGAACGGCTCAAAGTGAGCGGCAAAGGCATCGACAAAGAAGACCTATCGTACTTTGTTCGCCAGCATCCTAACTCGTCTATCATGGGATTTCGTCTCAACTTGTGGCTCTACAACCTGAGCAGCCCCAACAAAGAGCGATGGATAGACCGCAAATTGCGGCAATTTGGCGAGCCGCCTGTGATTTTTGACAGTGTGCAAGCCGCTTTGAGCGTAGCACGATTGGAAGAATATGCCGAACTTCGCGGTTATTACGGCACCACTGCCCAACTATTTGTGGAACAAAAAAAACAAAAATCCAATGTAACCTACAGCGTACGCTTGGCGCAACCCTACTACATTGGCAACATTGCCTACCAAGTGTTGGATAGTACTTTGCAAGACATTTCTTTTATTGTGGACAGCACCAAAACCTGGCTGCACAAAGGCAACATTTTTGACGGCGAAGTGTTGGAACAAGAAACCGACCGCATTGCACAAGAAATGCGCCATCGCGGCTACTATCGTTTTACCAAAAACTACATCACTTTCAATGCCGACACCACGGTGGGCAATCACAAAGTGAACCTTACTTTGGTGGTGCAAAAAGAGTTGGTATCATCTCTCACCAACGAGCGCCGCAACCATCGCCTGTTCACGGTGGACAAACTGACTTTGAACGCCGACTATGACCCTATGACGGCTTTGCAAGACAGTGCCTATTGGATGGGGTGGGATACTATGTCGGTGTTTGGGTTTGAGCAAATTTACAAAGACGTGCCGGGGCTGCATCCTAACATTGCCGCTATTTACAATGCTATTCCAACCGGACAGTTGTACAACGAGCAAACGGTGAACACCACTTATTCTAATTTCTCTAACCTGCGCATTTTCAAATCGGTCAATATCCGTTTTGAAGAATTGCCGGTGCCTGCGGCTGCCGACAGTGCGCCGCGCATCTTGTACCCGCTTCAAGGAAATATAGTGCTCTCGCCGCTTACCCTGCAAGGTTACTCTGTGGGCGGCGAGGTGTCGGCAAGCGGCAATAGTTTGTGGGGGGCTTCTGCCAACCTCAATTATCATCACAACAACCTCTTCAAAGGCGCCGAGATATTTGAGGCAGGTGCCAATATTACTTTTCAAAAAGTGCAATTGCAAACCGATGCAACTCCTCAAAACTCAATAGAGGTGGGGATTAACGCCTCCATCAATGTGCCTCAGTTTTCGTTTCCGTTCAAATTGTCGTTCTATCGCAATTTCAACAGCCCGCGCACGCAACTGCAAGTGTCGGGCAACTATCAACAACAGCCCAGTTACGAGCGTTGGCTGTCGTCGGCAACATTTGGTTATTCGTGGCGCAATTTGGGCAATGTTATCTACATTTTTAATCCCATAGATGTTGCCATTATCAACATTCAACAAAAGGAAGGCGAAAGTGCATTTTGGGAAAGTCTTAGCAACAATCCCTATTTGGTGAGTGCCTATCAAAACACGTTTTTGTTAGGCTCTACAATGTCGCTCACCTACAACCGCCCTCAACGCTTGCAACGCAAAAATTATTGCTATCTGCGACTGGGTGCCGAATTGAAGGGCAATTTGTTGGCATTGGGATATTCTTTGTTGGGCAAACCCCAAGGGCAGGAGAACAACGACAAGCATTACCGCATTTTGGATACTCGTTTTGCACAATTTGCAAAATTTGATGCCAATTTTAATTATCTTCATTCGTTGGATGAGCAAAATGCTATTGCTACCCGTGTGCTGGTGGGCTTTGGAACCGCCTATGGCAATTCGTTGGCTATGCCGTTCGACAAAATGTACTCGGCGGGAGGTGCCAACAGCCTGCGCGGTTGGCAAATTCGCAATGTAGGACCCGGCAACTATAGCAGCACCAGCGGTTACATTGCCGACCGCGTTGCCAATATGCGCGTGGAGTTGAACGCCGAATATCGTTTCAAGTTGGTGGGAATGTTGGAGGGCGCTGCCTTTGTGGATGCCGGCAACATCTGGGCTACCAGCCGCAACGACGAGCGTGCAGGTTCGCGGCTAAATTTTGCTAAGTTGCACGAGCAAATTGCTATCAACTGGGGAGTGGGTTTGCGCTTTGTGCTCAACCTATTGGTGGTGCGCGTGGACTATGGCATTCAACTGCACGACCCCAGCACAAGCGGCAAGTATTGGATTGGTCCCGACAAGTGGTTTAGAACCGGCTACCACGCCACCATGATAGCCTTGGGCTATCCCTTCTAATGTTTCTACCGCGCTACTCTATCGCCCGCCCTACGGCGTTTTGCTGCCCTCGCAAGCCCGCGTGCTCAGCGAGCGCTACAAAATTATTATGTGGGATGTGGTGTCGTTTGATTATAGGCAAAGCAGTTACAAACATACTTGTTGGAACAATGTGAAAAACAATATCCGAGGGGGCAGCATTGTAGGCTTTCACGACTCAAACAAGTCTGCCCACAATATGCAATATGTTTTGCCCAAAACCCTTGA
>BNTQ01000088.1 GCA_025996715.1 Bacteroidia bacterium
TTCTTGGACAGCCTCATTGTTTCATTGGTGAAAGAACCGCATTTTATTTCAACGTGATAAAACCAATGGCGGATACAATTTTTTGCCCTTCGTCCGATAGCACATAGTCAAGAAACGGTTTCACTTTCTTTTCCGATTTCACTTCGTAGTAGTAAAACAGCGGACGGACAATCGGATAGGTTTTGTTTTTGGCATTGACTATCGACGGTTCTACAAAGGTTTTTCCCTTGTCGTAGGAAACCTGAACGGCTTTTACCGACTTGTTCAAATAAGCCAATCCCACATAACCGATTGCTCCTTTGGTCTGGCTAATCGATTGAATAATCGCGCCGGTAGCGGGCAAACTCATGATGCCGTTCACATAGTTTTTGTTTTTGAGCACACTTTCTTTGAAAAATTCGTAGGTGCCCGAAGATGTTTCGCGCGAGTACGGAATGATTTTTAAATCATCGCCGCCAACCTCTTTCCAATTTTTGATTTTTCCGATGAAAATACCCTCCAACTGTTCGCGAGTAAGGTTATTCACTTTGTTGTCGGGGTGAATCACAACTGCCAAAGCATCGTAGGCGGCAATGACTTCTTTGGCTGTTTTTCCGCCCTCTTGCAACTTTTGTTTTTCATCGAATTTGATTTTTCGCGAAGACTGCGCAAGGTCGGTTGTGCCTTCGAGCAAGGCTGAAATACCTACGCCGCTGCCGCCACCGGTTACGGTAACGCTTTGCGAAGGATTACTTTTCATAAAACTCTCGGCTTCCTTTTGCGATAGGGGCAACATCGTGTCCGAACCTTTGATTTTTTGAGCCTGTGCGCCGAATAATGCGGCGGCTAACATCACTGTTGTTAAAATTGTTTTTTTCATTTTTTAAAAATTTTTAGATTTTTAAACGATACAAAATTATGGAATGATTAGTACATTATAGAAACGGAAATGTTACAATTCGGTTAAAATTTATACTGCAAACGCAAGGTAAATAGGTTGTCTTTGCGGTCTTCATTGAATTTCGCAATCTTTTCTGTTGTTTCGTTTTTGTTGATTTCGTAGTATGCAGTTAGTTTCAGGTTGGGGCTTATGCGCCACAAAAGTCCGAAACCGAAGGTATTGACAGCAACATCACCATCCGTAGCCACCTCATTTTTTGAAACTTTTGTGTTGGGATTATACCAATCGTATTTGAGCACGGCAGAAAAAGGGAGTGGTCCAACATCTTGAACAAAAACAACATAGCCGCCGCTGAAATTTCGCTTGTAGGTGTCAGCGGTAGGTAGCGCGGAAGCATTGGGGCTTTTGCTGTTGCCCTTCACGGCGGGTTGCTCGCCAAAGAGGTACTCGCCTCTCAATTGCGTCATTCCCAAAACGCTCACAACGCTAAACTGCGCATCTATGCCAACGTACTCCCGCTTGGCGTATTTGCCTTTGTTGTCGGCGGTAGAATCTATGACAAAAACCTTGTCATTAATGGTATAGATGTTTCTCGTTCCTTGATAAACGCCGCCATTATAGTAGGAAACGCCGCCGCTGATTTTCATATCACTACCGATTGCTTTGTTAACGGACAAGTGCCCGATAAAGTCCAAGCGGCTGTCGGTTTCCTGCTTGATACCGTTACCGGCAAACAGCCCCGCCTCCAATTTAAGGATGTTCCACGGCGAGGTTTTGGCAGCCTGCAAGGTGAGGGATGCGCCCAAGTCGCGTTCTTCGGGAAAGAACGTTTGAAAGATGGTCGAACGTTCGGGCGATTCGCGCCGTGAAGACGAAAAACTGATTTCGTCACCAAACGGACGGTCAAAGACACCTGCTTTGAGCACGCTGGTGCCAAACCATGGGTCTTTCACTGCCAAAAAAGCATCTTTGAACGAAACGCCTTTTTCGGTAATGTCCGGTTGAAAGGTGGCAGAAACAATGCCTTCCTCGTACACAAACTTGATGCGTCCGCGGCGAATGCCGATGCGGCTAAACGCCTTTTCGGGATTCTCGTTTGCCGAACCCACTTTCATCGAGGCGTCTTTTTCGCCATACTGGTATTGGGTTTGGATGTAACCCGATACTTTTAGTTTTTGGAGTTTTTGCACAGCGCTTTCGAGCGTTTGTGTTTTTTGTTCCAACTTCTCAAGAGGAGTCAATTCAATTTCCTCTTGAGCCAATGCCGCTGTGGCTAAGCACAGGCAAGACACTAATGCTACACTACTTTTTTTCATACATCGTTTTTTTTAATTGTTATTGATTAAAATTATTAACGGTGCAAAAGTAGAACTGTGAAATTACATTGTTCCTGCGTTTTGATTACAAAATTGTTAAATTGAATTTACGACTCTTTTCCCAGCGTAAATAAAAATTCCAATCCGCCGCCGGATTTATTTTTGGCAACAATCGTTCCCTTGTGAAAAGCAATCGCATTTTTGACAATGGATAAGCCTAAGCCCGAGCCGCCGGTGTCCCGCGTCCTGCCTTCGTTGATGCGGTAAAAACGCTCAAATAAGCGGCTCAAATGTTGTTCTTCGGCAATGCCGATGCCGCTGTCGGAATACGAAAAATAGTAGAAATCTTTATCTTCATTGTACTTTTTGATAGAGATAGTTACATTTGTTCCGGCATAACGGATGGCATTGTCGGTAAGGTTTCTAAAAATAGAATAAAGTAAATTTCGGTTGCCGTTTACGATGACATTTCCTGTCAAATTCCATTCTATTTTGATATTTTTTTCTTGAAGAAAAATTTCCAAATCGTTTTTTAAGTTGGTAAGCAAATTTTCCAAGTTAACCGCTTCTAATTTGAAGGATTGAGGTGCTTCTTCTATTTTGGTAATCAGGCTCATATCCTGTATCAAATCAGACAATGCCAACACTTGCTGATAGGCACTTTCGATAAAGTATTGCTTTTTTTGCGGCTCTAAGGGATGTTCCAAAATGGTTTCCAAACAACCGCGAATGCCGGTTACAGGCGTGCGCAGTTCGTGGGTGATATTGCCGGTCATCTCCTGTTTCATTTGGCGCATTTTTTCCTGCTTAGTAATATCGTTAATGATAATTTCAAAACTATTATCATCAAAAGTATTCACTCTAACAACAAAATTTCGCCCCTGTTTACTGATTTGCGTTTCAAAATAAGTATCCGTTTTTTCGCGATGGGCAATGAAGGATGTAATTCGTTCAAACGAAATATCTGTCAATACGCTTTGCGGATTGCTGTTTGCCTCATCTGTTATTGTATTTAGATATTGGATAAACAATCCATTGTAAAATTCGACGGATTTGTCGGCAGCAAAAAAACACAAACCCTCTTCCGAACTGTGAACGTGTTGCAATAATTTTTCGCGCTCGAGCGCAATTTCTTTTTTGTTTTTCTTTAATTGTAGGTAATTCTCAACAATTTTTTTGCTGATTTCTCCCAACTCATCTTTTTGGAATTGAGAGTTGAGAGTTGAGAGTTGAGAATTATTTTCATTCTCAATTAAATAAGTGAAATCTCGAAGTTGTTGGATGGATTTTCCAAATCTATTTGAAACATAATTGATAAGGAATAACATAACCACAAAAAAAGCGATAATAAAATACAGAAAAAAATTGTCGGGCTTCAAAAAATGGCGCAGTTGAATATCATAAGGCAGCGCCACGCGAATATAATAGTCGTTGAATCGTTTGGCGTAATACAAATATTCTTTGTCGTTGGACAAAGAAACGCGAATGTCGCGCCCTTTCCCTTTCTCACGAGCCGTCTTTATTTCCGGACGTTGCGCGTGATTTTCCATTTGAAAAGTTTCTTTAATCTCGTTGTCATACAACACATTCCCTTGCCGGTCAATCAAAGTCAATCTTAATTGAGAATTATTATTGAGTTGAGAATTGAGAATTGAGAATTGAGAGTTATTTAATTCTCCACTCTCCACTCTCAACTCTCCACTCTCAACTCTCAACTCTCCACTTATCAAGTTTGCATACGCATCTAATTTTTCTTCCAATGCTTCGGTTTTGTGCTCCCTTTCGCGCGATTGTTCAAACAGGAAAATCCCGATGGTAAACAACGCGAAAATCACTACAAAGTACAGAAATAATTTTTGTTTGTAAGTTGTTTTCATTCTTTTTAAATATTAAAACGGTAACCAAAACCGGCACGGTTGGAAATCAAGGAAGCGTGTTCCCCCAATTTTTTCCGCAAACGGGTAATATGCACATCCACTGTTCGTTCGGTAATATAAGGCGTTTCGTGCCAGACGCTGTCAATGATTTCTTCGCGCGAATAGATTCTTTCCGGTTTTTCGGCAAGAAATACGATGAGTTCAAATTCGGTTTTTGTCAGCAGGATTTTTTTCGCGCCAATACTCAGTTCTTTCAATTCAAGGTCGATAACGACATCGTCAAAAACAAGTTTGCGATTTGATTTTTCGCCCGAATTGTCGTATCTTTTTAAAACTGCTTTCACGCGGGCAATCACCTCTTTTATCGAAAAAGGCTTGGATATATAATCGTCGCCGCCAACGGAAAAACCGGTCAGCATATCGTTTTCGGTATCTTTTGCCGTCAAAAAAATAATGGGAATCTGATTTTTTTTCTGCCGCAACTGTTCTGCCATCTTGTACCCCGACATGCCGCCCATCATCACATCCAAAAGGATAAGCGAACAATCGGGCGTAAGTTTTTTCAAAGCCTCTTCCGCCGAATGGGCGCAGGTAATATCAAATCCTTCATTGGCAAGATTGAACTCAAGCACTTCGCAAATGACAGGCTCGTCATCTACTACAAGAATCTTTTTTAGTTGAGAATTGAGAGTTGAGAATTGAGAGTTAGGCATATTCTTTTTAGTTGAGAGTTGAGAATTGAGAGTTGAGAATTTTTTGCAAATGTACAAAAAAATTTTGCAAAGCAACAATCATAAAAGCATATTACTTCAATGTATCGAAAATAGTTTCATCCATTTCAATCATTCTAAAACGCTCATTCAGTTGTTTTATTCGGTCTATCAAGGCATCAAAAGAAATTGCATTTTCCTCATTTATAAAGACTTCCCTTAATTTGCAATAGTTTCAATAATAATGCCTTGCCTTTCGACTGATATGCTTTGCCAACTATTCACCTTTAGCAGGTTTGCTATATGGCTTCGATGGCAGCGAGCGGCATCCATCCTTGATTGCCGTCGGCGGTTTTTACTTTTGTCCATTTGCCAATGGTTTCAATGGTTTGCACCTTGGTGCCTTCGTGCAAAATAAAGAGGTCAACGCCGCTGTTGTCGGGCGAAGACTTAACCGTGGCAACGGGTTGCATCACTATGGCGTGGTGGTGTTGCTCGCGGCTGTTTTTGGCTGCGATGGCTGTAACCATTGCTGTGATTGAAAATGCGAATAGCACAATGGCGCAGACAAGGGCTATTTTTTTGCCGCCTCGCCGGCGAACCAAGGCAAACAACAGGCACAACAAGGTAGCCACAAAAGCAAAAATGCTCACATAACCCCACGCATCAGCCGACAGCGACTGCTGCACAGCGTTGAGCCACCGCACTGCAAAAAAAACAGGCACTGCATCTATCTTATCTATGGTGTGCAAACGAGCAATTTCTAAATTGTAAATCACATCTTCGTCGCTGGGAGCCAGCGCCAATGCTCGCTCGTAGTACAAAATGGCGCGGGCTACATCGTTTTGTTTGTAGTAGGCGTTGGCTGTGTTGTAGTATAGTGCAGCGTTCTGCACGCCTTGCTCCACAAGGCTTGCGTAGTTTTGCGCGGCTTCCGTATAGTTGCCTGCGGCATAGTTGTTGTTGGCTTGTTGCCACAAGGTATCGGGCTGCGCCGTAGCAACCACGCTGCTTGCCAAACATAGAAATAAAAATATATTTTTCATCGGTTCCATTATCGTATTCTCTGTTCCAATTTACTAATGATGCGCACTGCTTGCCGGTAGAGGAGTTCCATTGCCTGCTGTCCGCCTGTGGGAGCGTAGCGTGCCTGTTCGCATTCGTCAATCACGCCCAAAAATGTTTGAATATCCTCGTTGTCTATTTGCCGCTCTGCCAGCGATTCCTGCGCTTTTTCACGTGATAGTGCTGCCATTGGAATGTTGAGTTTGTTGCTCAAATATCCCCACACGGCGTGCGATAATTCTTCGTAAAACCCTTGCGGTTTGCCCATTTTGAGCAATTGCGCTGCGGTGCTCAATCGCTTTTTGGCTAATTTGTTGGCGCGGCGATTCTTTACCAGCACTACGTTTTGGCTATCCCGAAGATGTTTTTTGAGAATAAAAAATGCAATTATAAACAATACAATCAACAAAGGATAGAGTGCAAAAAACAAGGCAGTGCCCACAAACAACGCGGGCTGTTGCTTGTAGCCCTCTACATTGGTTTTGATAAAACGAATATCTTGCCCCAAATGCTTGATGTCGCTGCGATGCGGCTCGTTGGCAATGTAATTTTCGGTAGCGCGGCTGTCCTTTTCTACCGTCAAAAAATGGGGCTGGGTTTGCACCGTAACATATTGTTTTTGGGTAGGATTGAAGTACGAAAATTCGATGGCAGGAATTTCAAAATCGCCTGCACTGCGCGGGATAAGAGGTATCTCAAATTGCCGATAGCCGCTGGCACCATTGTTGCCGGTTTTGATGCTCTCGGTGGTTTTGATGTCATATACTTCAAAGTCGGGCGGGAAATTGATTTTGGGCGCATTGATGAGTTTAAGATTACCGCTGCCCGACACTTTGATAATCATTGATACGGCATTGTTGGCAGTGATTTTGTTGGACGAAATAGAAGACGTTATTTTGAAATCGCCCACCGCACCTTCAAAACTTTTGGGCGCACCTGCCGGCAAATCTTTCACTTTGATTTTTATAGCCCTTGATTTTATTGGCTTGCGCACATTTTGAACACCGCCGCCAAAAAAGTCGTCAAACACATCGCGCGAGCGTGTGCGCACTTGCACAATCACGTCCAAATCGGCAGGTTCGATAGTGATTTCGCCGGTTTGCTGCGGAAACAGCAGTTGCTTTGCCAACACGCCCACATCATACACCGAGCCGTTTACATTCTCTCGTTGAAATTGTATCTGCTGTGCGGTTTCAATGTCTTGTTTCCAAAAACCATTAAAGGTGGGCAACTTAAAGTTTTCGATGCCTGCAACGGCAGTATTTTGCGCACATATTCGCACCGTTGCCGCCAAATGCTCGCCGCGATAGACTTCGCGCTTGCTCACTTGCATATCCAAAAAGAGCGAATTGTCGCTCACCGCATTGGCATTTTGACCGCCGCCGCTCTGCACGTTTTGAGGCGCGCTACCGGCATTGCCTTGCACGCATTCTATTGCAAATGAAACCGATTGCGCCTCTTGATTGCCCGATTTTATTCTGGCAGCACCAATGGTGAACTTGCCCGCACGCTCCGCCAACATAGTGTAGGTAAACGAAATTTGCACGTTGCGGGTAACGTTGCCATTCACAATGTTCACGCTCTGGCTCGACGATTGGGCAGGACCTGCCATTACCGTAAAGCCTTCAATGGCGGGCGGTGTAAAGTTATCCACCTTTTGGTTGGCCACAAAAGTTATACGGAAAGCCTCGCCCACATTGACCACGCGAGGTGCCTGCACATCCAGCGTAAGCGGCTGTGCCGCCGCCACTGTAGCCGCCGCCAGCAACACAAAAACCGCGCCCCAACAATGTTTTACCAATGATAACATACTTCTTTTGCTTGTAACATAAGTTGCAAAGGTACAAAATTGTATATTTGCAACAAAATTATTGTGCGCAAAATTTATGAAAAGGGACTTATTAAAATGGGACAACGGTGCAGACATCGCTTCTCTATGCTATGTAATCCCACGATGGGCTGAATGTTCCATAAGAGGTTGGTTTCGGGTTACCCACTCAAAACCTTAAACTTTTCTATTCTGTGGACAATAATTAAAACATTTTGCACAATTCACACATCGCGCATCGTCAATTTCGTAAGTTTTGCGGGTGCGTTTTACCGATAAACCAATCAACGTCAGCCCAATCACCAAGCCCATTAACGTGCCTGCAATCGTTGAGTAAGTTTTGAAATCCGATTGAATTTTTTCTACTCTCTCTGTTATTTCTGCTACCGTTCCGCCTTGTCCGTAAAACGCCTCCAAGTCAACCGACAAAACGTTTTGCGGTGCTTTTTCGTTTTGCAAAACTTGTTCGTACAATCGCACATCGCGGTGGGCAGTGCTAAGTGCATCGCTCATTGTCCGCATTATCAACGCGCCTATAACGCACATCACAGGCAGCACAATCAAATAAAGCAAGATGCGTTTCACACCTTGCAAACGCGATTCTTTCACCTTGTTTTCATAGGCGGGCTTGATGGCATCAACAGGGCAAGCGTTGTGGCACAATTCGCAATTGATGCAGGCGAGCGTCATTTTTATTTTCCAAATAGATACGCGGGAAAATAAACTCAGCAATGCGCCGTAGGGACAAATGAAACGGCAAAATGGTCGCCCGGTGAACACTGCCGCAATGAGCAGCAGCACGCCAAAAATAATCATTCCAATGTCGCCGCCCAAGCGGAATATGCCGATAAACGGGTCAAAGCGGCAGATGATAAAACTGCTGCGCGTAGCGGCATACAACACCGCAAAAATCAAATACACCCAAGGAATGATGCCCAAAACCGCCGCCACCGAGCGCGAAATTCTGTAACTTTTGACATTCACAATTTCCTGCAATGCGCCTAAGGGACACACTCCTGCGCAGAACACTCGTCCAAAAAGCAGCGTAAAAATGATGGGCAAAATAAAAAACAGAAACACCACCAAAGGAATGGTGTAGGAGTTATCAACCAATGCCAGCGCAACATTCTGGATAGCACCGATGCTGCAAACGCATCCGTTGCGAAAAAAACCAAAGTACGCCACCGAAATCACCGACACCCAAAAGACCGGCTTGCGCGTTTTCCTTTTGATAACAGAGTATGCCACGATGCTCATCAGGGCGACCAATAAAATCAAATCGACCGTTACCCAAAGCGTTTCGTTGGGCACAGCATACTGCAATTGAGGATACTGATACCCCGACTCAAAATCCGGCTTGGGAAACCGCTGCGCCTGCGCGGTTGCCGCAAGGAGTAGCAGAGTTAGTATGGAAAGTATTTTTTGCATTGATTTTTGAGTTGCGTAGTAGAATATTTATTCAAAATTTGTATATAAAAAATCCGCCAAATTGATGTGTTGAATACCTTTGTAATCAGTGCCAATAAGCATATCATTTAGTGTAACCATATATTTAGGATAGTTGTCGCCGATAAGCATCAGATTATCAAATTCTCGTTGTCGCGTATCCTCATTTATCACGGTTAAAGAAACCTGAACATACAGTTTTCGCCCATTATTTTCTGCCACAAAATCAATTTCCTTGTTGTCTAATTTGCCAACATACACTTTGTAACCACATTGGAGTAAATGAAGATAAACCGCATTTTCCATAATTTTATGAACATCTTTTGCTGCATTGAAACCTCCAATCACATTGCGCAGTCCAAGGTCTTCGAAATAATATTTTTCGCCTGTTTCAAATATCTTAAAACCTTGTACATCGGCACGAACTACTTTGTGAACAAAAAAAGCATTTGTCAACGCTTTCAAATAATTGATAATGATTTGCGGATTCATTTCTATGCGTTGCGCTTTCAGATATTTACTGATGTTTAATGCCGAACACAAATTGCCTACATTATCGGCAAGATAAGAAACCAAATTTTCGAGAAACGATACGTTGCGAATATTTTCGCGTGCCACAACATCTTTCAATAATACGGCAGAATAAACATTTCGTAGATATTCAAATGATTGCTGTTGTGATAATTCCAAATTGATTAAAAAAGGCAACCCGCCATAAGTAAGATATTTTCCTAAGGCATTGGGGCTATTTTCAAGTTGATGAAATCTCAAAAACTCACGATAACTGAGCGAATGAATATTAATTTCAATGTATCTGCCCGACAAAAAAGTTGCTAATTCGCCCGACAAAAGATTGGCATTACTGCCTGTACAATAAATATCGCATTTTTGTTCGGCAAGTAGGCTTCGCAAAGTGTGTTGAAAATCGGAAATTTCCTGTATTTCATCAATAAACAAATAGTTCAACGCTCTATCATTTACCAAACGGCTATCCACATATTTGTACAATTTTCTGGATGATTTTATTTCTCTAAATTCTTCCAATTCGCAATTGATATAAATAATATTTGCGTCAGGATGCGAGACTTTGATTTCGTCCATTAACTGATACAAAATATAACTTTTTCCTACTCGTCGCTGACCTGTAAGTACTTTGATAATATCTTTTCCGACAAAAGGTCGTATTTTATCTGTATATTTATCTCGTTTGAAATACTTCATATTTTTCTGTTATACCATAAATTTTTGCAAATATACAATTTATTTACGTTATATCATAATTTTTTAATATAAAAATTATTTCTGCTATATCATAAATTTTATTTGAATATGCAATTTATTTCTGTCATATCATAAACTTTTTGCAAAACATTGTTATTGATTGATTCACTATCCATCTTTCAACAAATACGCCTTCTCCATTGGCACGCGCTGTATTGCGCCCGAAGGACAAACCTTTGCAATCTTGCATTCATTGCAATTTTTGCACAAATCTTGTTTCACTTGCATATACAGCGAGCCGTTGCCAAACGAGTTGCAGCCTTTGGCACATTTGGCACACCCTGTGCACAAATCTTCTTCAATCGTGTATTCAAAATAAGGGTCTTCCACGTATTTGCGGACAATGGCACCGGTGGGACAACGCAGATTTTCGGCAGCCGTATTGAGGTCTTTGACGTTGGCGCGGTAGTAGCCGCCGCACAAATCGCAATAGCCGCAGACCTTGTTGGCGTGGACACATTTCACCGCCGAAACGGGCAGCACGCAATCTGTTTCGCAACGACCGCAATAGGTGCATTTGTTGGGGTCTATTTGCCAAAAATAACTTGCCTGCCCCGACAAAGCCTTTCGCACCATAACACCCGCCATCGAAGCAACCGCCGCTCCTGCCACCACAGAACCACAGATTCGCAAAAATTTTTTGCGCGTAATCGGATTGTTTTTATTTTCGTTCATACTCAAATTGTTAAACTTTTAATGGACAATTTATTCCGCATCCCAAACAACCGCTGTTTGTTGCCAGCGATTTATCGTAACGAAAAACAGCAACTTTGTTTTTCCCTGCAATAAAAATTTTGTCTTTTTGCACCTTCACATCATAAGCGGAATTGCCGCCGCCGAGTGATTTGTTGTCAAGCAAGATATTTCTGAATTTACCATCGCGACTGTAACAACTAATTCGCGGGTCGCCTTTCTCGGAAGTGATAATTTCGCCGTTTGCCGTGTAGGTCAAATACATAGGATTGCAGCAACCT
>BNTQ01000089.1 GCA_025996715.1 Bacteroidia bacterium
TGTATTCATCAAAAATCTGTCCGTTGTAGAACACGCCTTCAACCGGCGGCAAACTTGTGCGTACAAAAAAATCAATTTTATCTTCCACATTTTCCAATCGCCGCTCAACACGCTCAAATCGTTGATTTACGGCGTAGCCTTTCAAAATATATTCTTTCAATACACGGTTTGCCCACGCACGAAATTGAATGCCACGATTGGACTTTACTCTGTAACCGACCGACAAAATCATATCAAGGTTGTAGTATTCAATGTTTCGCAAAATTTCCCTATTACCTTCTATCTGAATTGTCGCAAATTTTGCGACAACTGAATATGGCGCATTTTGAACTGTCGCAAAATTTGCGACAGTTGAATATGGCGCGTTTCCAATTGTCGTAGATTTTGCGACAGCTAAAAATTCTGCTAATTCTTCTTTTAAGGCATTGTTTATGTGTTTGCCGATGGTTTTCACATCGCGGTCAAAAAGCAATGCAAGTTGCTGACGGTTAAGCCACACCGTCTCATTCTCTACCAATACCTCCAACTGAATGGCATCATCAGGTTGATACAGAATGATTTCGTTCTTTTTATTTATTGACATTTCTGTTGTCATTGATTTGTATTTATCAACTGCAAAGATAGCAATTTTGTAGAATTGCCAAATTTAACGGATATGATTTTTTGGTACAAAACCCCTACCAAATCACCATCTTCTGTGCCGATAATTTGTTGTTAATCAACAAATTGACAACATAAATTCCTTTGGGTAAAAGGGGGAGGGTGATGGTTTGGTGGGACAGTATCGGTTGGCTATACAGCAAAGTTCCCATCAGATTGTAGAGGCGCATTTCGCCTTGCTCTGCTTGGCTAAAATGTAGTGCAAACGTGCCTTTGTTGGGGTTGGGCACGATGCTAAAAACTGCCTCTTCTGCATTGTTTTTTTTTGCAATTACCAATAGGGGTATATCGGTATCGTTAATGTTGCTCAGCGTGGCGTTGGCATTGACTTTGCCGTAGCCTCGCCTATTGGCGTTGATGCCATTGAGAGCATCAAGGTTAGCATATTTGCCCAACAAACCTTTGATGGTGTCGGGGGTGAGGGTGGGTCGGGCTTGTAGCATCAAGGCTACAACGCCCGCTATCATTGGGCTTGCCATAGAGGTGCCCTGCATCATTGCATATTGATGATGGTCGGGAGCGGGTTCATTTTGGTTGAGATTGGAATAGTTGTGAAAAGAATTGATTGCCGAATAAATCCACGAGCCGGGTGCCGCAATATCGGGCTTGGTGCGCCCATCGGCGGTGGGACCGCGCGATGAGAAGGATGCCATTGTGCGGCTTTTGCTATCCAATTCACCACCGTTGTCCGAACGAATATTGTAGGCACCCACCGAAATAATTTTACGGGCAGTGCCTCCAATTTCACCCGCCGTGCAATTGTGGTCGGGCGTGAGCCACGAAGCGCCTATGCCTTTGGTAAGCGTTGAGTTGTGGGCATTCCACACGTGCAGGGTGCCCGACGAAGCACGAAAAACAAACGCTACCTCCAATGAGGACGAAGATGAGGTTTCAAAAACGGCGTCAAAATAGGCAAGTCTATAGTTCGTGTTTGGGTTGTAACTACGTACCCAAACTTCCACGGTCTCGCCATCTATCGTAACTTTGTATCCTGCGCCGTCGTCGTTGGGTCCCTTTAAACCATTATTTTGGGCACTCAAAAAAAATTTAGTTTTATGTTTATTTTTCTCTTTTTTTGTGTCCCAAATTTCTACCGACCACTCAAAATTTTTGGAAGAAGACATAACAGCGCAGCAAACACCATGCTTGATAGAGGGGTTAGCATCAGGGATAATGGGCGTAACAGCAATGCGCTTTTCTTCATTTTGCGGAGTAAAGGTATGCTGTGCGTGCAGCGGGGTAGCCCCCTCATTGCCCACCGCGCCCACCACTATGCGACCCGCGCCCACCTTACTATCTATCATTTGGTCTAACTCTGATTTTCCATTGTGGGGTCCCTCGTGTGTTCCCATACTAAGGTTTACCACTGCAGGTTTGTTCACGCTCGTTGCGTAGTCAAAGATATATTGTATTCCTTCGGCAATTTTAGTAGTATAATTGTCTTCGCTCAATTCAACAAATACCAGGTCGGCATCGGGGGCTACGCCGCGGTATTTTCCTAACTTACCGCCCGTTCCCACCGCAATGCTGCTCACGTGCGTGCCGTGCGACTCAAAGACACTACTTTTTTGCAACGCAAGCAAATCCTCTGTTGTAGCATACTCTCTCCCGTATGTAAACCCAGCAGGCCGCGTGCCGCCGGTAGCATCCTGCACCCACACCCGCTTGATTTTGAGCGTGCTATCATCTTTGTAAAAAGCGGGATGGGTAATGTCTAAGCCATAGTCGATAACGCCCACCACCACTCCCTTGCCGGTGTAGAAAGTGTCGGGGTGGGTGCTGCTGGTGTTCCACACGCTGTCCACCCCCATATCGGGAATGGCTTTATCTAATAAAGGGCGGGCTTTTGAGCCTATATTCACAAACAACACTCCCTGCAATTCTGTGAGTGCTTCAATGTTTTTGATGGGCAGCGTAACGGTGAGCAAGGTGGGGGTTTGTATGCCTATGGTGGCATCCAATGCCTGCAACGATTGTGGGTCAAAAGTGCTGTCGATGGTTACAAACACCGTGCGGCGAGCCGCAGGGGCAATGCTTTTGCTGCGTTTGTCGGTAGGTTGTGAATCAACGTGTTGTGTTACCATTCGCTGGGTTTGCAGCGACATTTTTGGAGCGTGTGCCAACAGCACTCCACTCCACAATAGCAATATAATCAGCCCAATTTTTCTCATTTTTTATCATCTACAAAAATGTAACTATTAGAAATTTTTAATATCTCGTAATTGGTAAAAGTTTCATCCGAATTAAGTCCTTCGCCGTTGATAATGGCGTCTTTGTTGGTAATTTTGACCCACACATCGGTATAGATACGTTTGTTTTTGGTGTCCCAATACAATTTTTCAGTTTCCAACAATTCGTTTTTTACGTTGCGCACGCGCACTTTGCCGGTGGCTTCCCACAAATCTTTGCTTTCAAAATAAATGGCGTGATTGGCTGTGATGCTCGCTTCCAATTGCATCGAATCGTTGTAGCGATAGGCTTCGATGCCCTCCGGAAAATCGGTATGTTTTTCGGCAGCAAAGTCATATTTTAACAGCAAAGGGGTGGCAAATTTTACCTTCATTGTGCCCAATTCCGATATTCGTCCGTCGAGTTTTTTTATACGCAACGAAGGCACATTGGCAGCATCGCTCAACTCTTGCACTTTCTCAATATCGTTGCTACAAGCCGCCAATCCCGCTATGAGCACCACCGCTATTTTTAATTCACAATTCACAATGGATAATGAATTTTTGAAACTTGAAACCTTAAACTTGAAACTTTTAAAGACTTGCAAAGATAGTAAATTTTCCTGTCAATAGATATTTTAAAAACATTGCTTATCTTTGCATTGTTTTAAGATGGTTGGGTATGCAAAAAATATACAAATTTCTTCATCGCGCGTGGAATAATTTTTATTGCCGCCAATTATTATTGGCAGCAGGTGTTGTGTTGGTTGTGCTGCTGGCAGTGCATTTGTTTTTGCACATTGTTACACGACACGGACAGACCTATCCTGTGCCCAATTTTGCCAATATGAGGTTGCTCGATGCGCAATTATTGGCTATTGACCATAATCTCAGCGTGGTGCTTACCGACTCTGCCTATGTGGCGCGCCGCCCGCGAGGCGTGATTTTGGAACAAAATCCCAAACCCAATGTGTTGGTCAAAAAAGGGCGCAAAGTGTTTGTGGTAATCAATGCGCGAAATGTAAAAAAAGTGGATATGCCTTCGGTGGTGGATGTTTCGCTGCGGCAAGCCAAGGCACAGTTGGATGCGAAAGGCTTGGAGGTGGGCAGGCTCACATTCAATTACGATATTGCCAATGGCATTGTGCTGGAGCAAATTTACAAAGGAAAACCTATTGCGCGAGGCGTGCAATTGCCCGTGGGCACTGCCATTGACCTTGTGATAGGCAAAAACGGTGCCGCACGCACAGCAGTGCCCAATCTTATAGGACTTTCGGCTAATGCTGCTCAAAGTGCTATTGTGGAAGCAATGCTCAATGTGGGCACTATTCGCTACGACGAAACCGTGCGCACCTTTGCCGATACGCTCAATGCGGTGGTCAACTTGCAAGTACCTCCTTCCACCAATGTGCCTATTGACTTTGGCTCTCACGTGAGTATTATGATGACCATCAAACCTTCACTTTTGGAAGAAACTGATTAAATTATGCGAGCATTTTTTTTGACAAACGCTCTACTGTTGATGTGCTATTTTGCGGTGGCACAACAGGTTAGCAATGTCTCCGTCCCATTGGATACTTCGCTCACCTTGCCTTTTTTTGACAGTTTTTCGCAGAGCAATCCCCGCCCCACCACCCGCTATTGGCAGCAATCGCAGGTGCTTGTTAATGATGCCTACGCCACTCATCAAAAGACAATAGGAGTGGCCACTTTTGACATATTAGACCACAGCGGTCGTGTATATGCTCACGCCTTGTCTTCGACATTCTACGCCGATACGCTGGCTTCGCACGCATTCACATTTGCGCCCGCCGACAGCAATGTATATCTCAGTTTTTATGTGCAACCCGCCGGCCTGAGTGATATGCCCGAACGACAAGACTCACTACTGTTGTACTTCTTTTTTGCCAAAATCCGGCAATGGCAACGAGTGTGGGCGGCTACTACCAATGGCACTTTGAATAAAGTAATAACCGACACCCTTGTGCAGCATTATTTTTTGGACAACAATACCACCGCCTCGCGCATTGACGGAAAATTTGCAAAAGCAATGGTAGCAGTGCCTCGCGAGGCTTTGGACACAGGCTTTCGTTTTCGTTTTGTCAATTGTGCCACGCGAGGAGGCAGCCAAGTCAATGGGATGGAGGGCAATTGCGACCTTTGGCACATCGACCTTGTTTACTTAGACAAAAACCGTAGTGCAGCCGAAGCCCCCCTTGCCGATGTGGCAATGCAAAAAACAACTCGCTCGTTTCTCAAATCCTATACCAACCTTCCGTGGCGGCACCTAATGGGCAGCAGCGCGGCGCGGCAAGAGCAGTTGTTCACAGAGGGCGATGTGGTGTTGCCTCACGAGGTAAGCAATCTATCGGCAAACCCCAGTCCAATGAATAGACAACTGCGGCTATCATTGACAAAGGGCGGCAATTTTTCCAAAGGTTATGATATAGGTAACATTAACATTTTTGCAGATTCTACGGTTGATTATACCTACAAAATAAGTTCCACCGACCTCCTCAATGCGCCCGATTTGGATGCCGATTCGGTGGCTTTTGAAGTGCAATTTATCGTCAGGCAATACAATGCCACGCCCAATTTGCAAGCCTTTCTCACCGGCAACGATACCAGCCGTTTTGTGCAAACTTTTTACGACTATTATTCTTACGATGACGGCAGTGCCGAAAACGGTTTTGGCGTTTTTGGCGAAAACACAGGGCAGGTCTGTATGGCAGTAAAATATAAGGCATATATCAAGGACGAACTGTCGGGCGCCTACTTGTACTTTAATCACACACGCGATAGCGGCAATTTGCAAGCCTTTAATCTCACGGTGTGGAGCAGCAGCAACGGCATCCCCGGCGAGGTGCTCTACCAACAAACTTGTATGGCAGCATTCACAGGCTTGAACCAATTTGTGTATTATCCGTTTACACGTCCGGTGGTGGTGGAGGGCGAATTTTTTGTGGGCATTCATCAAAAAAGTCCCGATATGCTCAATGTGGGCTTAGATGCCAACAGCATTGTGCCCAACAAAACCTTTGTGAAACTCAGCACCCAATGGAACCCTTCGTCCATTGATAACTCCGGCTCGCTCATGATACGTCCTTCGTTTGCCCGCATAGAATATGAGCATCCTAACTACACTCCCATTCACAATGCCGCGCCTGAAGTGGTGTGGTATCCCAATCCGGTGCACAACACCCTCTATGTAAATATCCCCCACGAATTGTCTTGCAGTTCGTTGATTATCAACATTTTTAACGCGAAAGGGGAATCTGTGCTGCGTAGCCAAACCGTGAGCAGCAGCATAGATATGTCCGCACTGCCGGCAGGAGTCTATTGGCTACAAACCTTTACCCCACAAGGAAAAGCGTTGGGTGTGCAGCAAGTGGTGAAAGATTAAAATTGATGACTGCCATCGGCAAACATCGCTATCGCATTTTCGGTAGTAATTTTTTGCACCTCTGCCGCGAATATGTTTTTGAGTTCGGCAATTTTTTGCACTACATAATTAAGGTAGGTGCTTTCGTTGCGTTTGCCGCGAAATGGGACGGGGGTCAGGTAGGGTGCATCGGTTTCCAACAAAATATCGTGCAAAGGCACGGCTCGCACCACCTCTGCCAAATGTGCATTTTTAAAGGTAACCACCCCGCCCACTCCTATTTTGAAGTCGCCATATTGCCGGATTTGATGGTAATCGTCAAGGGTACCCGAAAAAGCGTGAAACACGCCTCGCAGGGAGCGTGAGTAGTTGTCAAGCACTTCAAATGTCGGCACAAAAGCCTCGCGCGAGTGAATCACTACAGGCAAATTGTAGTGCTCGGCAAGCGCGAGTTGTGCTGCGAATGCTGCCTTTTGTTCTTCCAAAAAATCATTTCCATAATGGCTGTCCATTCCAATTTCGCCAACAGCCACAAAAGTTTTGGCAGGCAGTGCCGATAATTTTTCGGCTACAAAATCTACCTCTTGCTTCCAATTTTTATCCACAGAGGTAGGATGCAAGCCTATCATAGGGTAGCAGTGTGGGTATTTTGCGGCGGTGTTCATCATCGCAGCGTAGTTGCCGCTGTCAACGCCCGGCATCAGCAAGATGCGCACACCCGCCTGCCGCGTGCGCTCCATCACGGCATCGCGGTCGGCATCGTAGGCAGGGTCATAAATATGGCAATGAGTGTCTATCATTGAACCTAAGTTGATGGGTTGGTGTTGGCATATTTATGATTTCAACAATTTACCAACTTGCTCCACTACATTTTTGGCGGTAAAACCAAATTTTTCGTCCAATACTTTGTAGGGTGCGGAGTAGCCAAAATGCTGCAAGCCAAACACCGCGCCATTGTCGCTCACAAAGCGATGCAGGGTAGAAGGCAAGCCGGCAGTAAGCCCAAACACAGGCACGCCTTGGGGCAGCACTTGATGGCGGTAGGCATCGTCTTGCTCAAAAAACAGTCCTTCGCTGGGAGCAGACACCACCTGTACGCTAATGTTGTTGCCGGTTTCAAGCAATTGGGCAGCCTCCACCAAAGTGGCTACCTCCGAGCCGTTTGCCAATAAAATCACTTGCGGATGGTCTGATTTTTTTACGATGTATGCACCGCGAGCCGTTTGCAGGGCTTCGGTGTAGCGATTGCCGGTGGTTGCGGGCAGGTCTTTGATATTTTGCCGCGAGAGTATGAGCGCGGTGGGCGTGGCAGTATTTTCTAATGCCAATTTCCACGCCGCTGTGGTTTCTTGCGCATCGGCGGGACGCAGCACCAGCATACTGTTTTGCCCGCTGTGATTTTTCAATTGTTCCATCAAACGCAACTGTGCTTCTTGCTCCACCGGCTGGTGCGTGGGGCCATCTTCGCCCACGCGAAAAGCATCGTGCGTCCACACGTATTTTACCGGCAGTTGCATCAGCGCAGCCATACGCACAGCGGGTTTCATATAATCGGAAAATACAAAGAAAGTGGCGCACACCGGAATAATTCCGCCATGCAATGCCATCCCATTCATCACGGCAGCCATAGTGAGTTCGGCAACGCCTGCTTGCAAAAACGCACCACTAAAATCGCCTTTGGCAAAGGCTTTGGTGTGTTTCAAAAAGCCGTCGGTTTTGTCAGAATTGGAGAGGTCAGCCGACGATACAACCATATTTTCTATGTTTTGCGCTAAGGTTGCCAGCACGGTAGAGGAGGCGGCGCGAGTAGCGGTGTCGGGCTTTTGCACAATGGAGGCAAAAAGTTTTTCGGTGCAACAAGGGGTAAAAAAGTTTTTATATTTTGCCAATAATTCGGGATTACTTTTTTCCCACGCTGCCCGCTCTGCTTTTTTGTCGGCAACAATTTTTTCTAATGCGGCTCGGCGTTGTGCGTATAATTGTTTGACTTCGTCAAAAATCACAAAAGGATTTTCGGGGTCGCCGCCCAAGTGGGCGATGGTTTTTTTGAAATCGGCACCCGCCTCGCCCAGCGGCATTCCGTGCGTAGCACATTGGTTTTCAAAACTGCTGCCATCGGGTTTTACGGCACCTTTGCCCATTATGGTAGTGCCTATAATCAAGGTAGGACGTGCGGTTTCGGCATTTGCTTTTTGAAGAGCAGCGCGAATTTCATCGGCATCGTTGCCGTTGATTTGTAGCACATTCCAGCCCCAGGCTTCGTATTTTTGGGCAGTGTTTTCGGTGGTAACGGCTTTGGTTTCGGTGGACAATTGAATGCCGTTGCTATCGTAAAACATAATCAGGTTGTGCAATCCCAAGTATCCGGCTAAGCGTCCTGCGCCTTGCGAAATTTCTTCTTGCACGCCGCCGTCCGAAATAAAAGCGTAGGTTTTGTGGCTCAACCATTCGCCAAAACGTGCTGCCAAAAAGCGTTCGGCAATAGCCGCGCCCACCGCCATTGTGTGCCCCTGCCCCAAAGGACCGGAGGTATTTTCGATGCCGCGCTCCACGTCCACCTCCGGATGCCCCGGCGTGGGGCTGCCCCATTGGCGAAACTGCTGCAATTCGTCCAACAAAAATTTGCCGCTCAATGCCAGCACCGCATACAGCATGGGCGACATGTGTCCGGGGTCGAGAAAAAAACGGTCGCGCTGCGCCCAGTGCGGGTTGGCGGGGTCGTAGGTGAGAAACTCCGAGAACAATACGTTCACAAAATCGGCACCACCCATAGCACCGCCCGGGTGCCCCGACTTGGCTTTTTCGACCATCGCTGCCGCCAAAATACGGATATTATCGGCGGCTCTAAGAGTTACATTTGTCATTGTAATAGTTTTAAATTGTTGATTATCAATAATTCATAAATAAAATTTTATATCTGCATAGCCACTGAATTTATTTTTTTTACTGAATAATTAAAAAATACTCCATAAACAAAATTATTTTCATTTAAATTTAGTACTTTTGTGGCGGTTTTTTGAATTTCGTTAAAATTTATGCCCCTTTAGCTCAGTCGGTAGAGCAGCTGTTTCGTAAACAGCAGGTCGTCAGTTCAAGTCTGATGAGGGGCTCATCCTAAAACACTGTAAATCCAATGCGTGCAACAGTTTCATAGAAGCCCAATTTTACAAATTGGGCTTTTGTTTTCTGCAAATTCCGCAAAAATTAGGGGTATTTGCAGACAAATATTGTACAATTATTGTACAAAAGTAGTAAATATTTTCAACTTTTATTCAAATTCACAACATATTATGGCAACATTCAAAGCAATAGTGAAAAAACACCATAAAAAACAGGACGGCACATATAACGTCAAAATTAGGGTAACTCACGCTGGGATTGTCCGGTTTCTCTCTACAAATTTGTATGTAACAGCCGAAGACCTTACTCGTAGTGTGAAACTTAAAAATCAAAAATATATTGACGTTACAGATAATATCATAAAAAATTGCCGTAATCTTTGCAATGATAATGCTACCATTTTGGGAAAGATGAATGTTGATGACGTAGTAAAACTTGTGTCAGACATAATAAGCGGACGGCAACAAAATACAAATGACAATAATTTTGACTTAAATTTTGTACGATATGGACGAGAACATATACAAACACTGAAATCTGAAAATCACACGGGCAATGCGAGAAGTTACGAAAATGCACTCAATAATCTCGAAAAATTTGTCGGACGTAGTAACATTAGCATCCACGAAATAACAGCAACATTTATCAAAGATTGGATAAATTGGATAAAACAACAGTCGGCAGCAAGGAATATGGATAAGGGCGGCAGAGCCGAATCGTTATATCCAAGTAATATCCGCGCATTACACAATAAAGCCAAAAACGAATTTAATGACGAAGACTTGGGCATTATCCGTATCCCCCTATCGCCATTCAAAAGGGTAAAACTACCGAGCCTGCCGGAACATCGCGAACGTGCGCTTGAGGTTGAACAAATACGAAAAATTTGTGAATTGCCTGACCGCAAGATTGTTAATAAAAAAGTAAATAATCGCTTTAATTTTGCGCGGGATATGTTTGTACTTAGTTTTGGACTGATTGGAATGAATGCAGCAGATTTGTACAATTGTGATGAGTATAATAATGGCAGGATTACCTATAAACGAAAAAAGGTAACAAACCGCCGTGCCGATAAAGCAAAAATTTCTATTAAAGTAGAGCCAGAACTACAAGAACTTGTAAATCGCTACAGAGACCCTGATAAAAAAAGAGTTTTTTGTTTTTACAAAATGTATTCCAACGAAAACACTTTCTCTTCTGCTATTAATGGAAGAAAATATGATAATACAAATTCAAAAATTAAATCTTTTGGATTAAAAGAAATTGGTAAAATTATTAGTGTTGATGACCTTGAATTTTATGCAGCCCGACACTCGTGGGCATCTATTGCACTCAATAATGTTGGCATTGATAAATATACAGTACATACTGCTCTCAATCACGTGATAGAAGAAATGAAAGTTACTGATATGTACATCAAAAAAGATTGGACACAAATTGATAAAGCCAATCGTAAAGTTTTGGATTATGTGTTCCATTTTGAAAAATCATAAACAATTCTCTCAAAACGCAACCAAAGGGCAGCGTTTCCATTTGACACTGTCAAATGCAAGGGTCGAAAATCAAGCGTAGCGTAGATTTTAGACGTTTTTGTCCGACAAAAACACATCTTGCCCAATATTTTTTGACTGTAGATAAATCCTTGATTTTATTGGAAAGTCGATTTTTTATTTGCTACTTTTTTATGGTACAATTTTAATCTCGTCTTTTGCTAATTTTACGTTTTTACATTTACTTTGTTTACGTTTTTACGCATTATCAATAAAACGTAATACAATTACTTTGTACTCGTATTTATGTATTAAAAAATAATGTTTTATAGATAAATTATTTTACATATTTTCGTATTATCAATTTACGTTTTTACGCATTATCAATAACACATAATACAATTACTTTGTATTCATATTTATGTATTAAAATATAATGTTTTACAGATAAATAATTTACAGAATTTCGTATTATCAGTTTACGTTTTAAT
>BNTQ01000090.1 GCA_025996715.1 Bacteroidia bacterium
ATGATGTAGGGGCGGGGTCTGCCCGCCCGTCAATTGAGATTTACAATGTAAATGGCACGTTGGTAGGGGCGTATCGCATACGCCCTGATGGTGAAATGCGGGTGTCGCAAAAGGGCGTTTCGGGCGTATTCAATACGCCCCTACAAGGTAACACCATTAACATTGCGCACCTGCCCGCAGGCATTTACCTTGTGAAGGTGGGCAATCGGGTGGCAAAGGTGGTGAAACAATAATTTACAAGTACCAAGTACCATCTACCAAGTACCAGTTTTTTACGAATTGGTGCTTGGTTTTTTTTTCGCGCTTGTAAGCGGCAATTTCGACAGGCTCAATGACCGCGTGCGCACTGGTGGCTGAGCCTGTCGAAGCCCAAATTTGCCATTTCAAAAAAATGCTTATCTTTGTATCTCTTTTTTTTAACCCTTTATTTTATTGCATTATGAAAAAAATTACTTTTATGCTGTTGATTGCCGCTGGATTGCTGGCAGTAAGTTGTAATCATTACAAATATGAAACCGTTGCAGGCGACCCGCTCAAGGCGCGGATTTACACGCTCGACAACGGTCTCAAGGTGTATATGACTGTGTATAAAGATGCGCCGCGCATCCAAACTTTTGTGGCAGTGCGCACGGGCGGCAAAAACGACCCCGCCGAAACCACCGGATTGGCACACTACTTGGAACACCTGCTGTTCAAGGGCACACCCAACTTCGGCTCGGCTGACTACGACAAAGAAAAACCGCTGTTGGACAGCATCGAAAATTTGTTTGAATTGTACCGCAGCAAAACGGACGATGCCGAGCGCAAGTCAATCTACGCGCAGATTGACGCAGTGTCGCAAGAGGCTGCCAAGTACGCCATTGCCAACGAGTACGACAAAATGATGGCAGCCATTGGAGCCAGCGGCACCAACGCCTACACCTCTTATGATGCCACCGTTTACACCGAAGATATTCCTTCCAATCAAATAGAAAATTGGGCAAAAATTCAGACCGAGCGTTTCTCTCATCCTGTAATTCGCTTGTTTCACACCGAATTGGAAACGGTGTACGAAGAAAAAAACCGCTCCTACACCAGCGATGGTCGCAAGGTGTATGAGGCGCTGATGCAAGGTTTGTTCCACAAGCACCCTTACGGCAAACAAACGGTGTTGGGCACGCAAGAGCATCTCAAAAATCCGTCTATTATCAACATCAAAAATTATTTCAAGCGTTACTATGTGCCCAACAATATGGCGGTTTGTATGTCGGGCGACTTCAATCCCGATGAGGCAATCAAAATTATTGACCAATACTTTGGCACATTGCAACGCGGCGAGGACGTGCAACCGCTCAATGTGAAGGAAGAACCCATTGCCGCACCCATTGCCAAAACGGTGTATGGCAACGATGCCGCCAATGTAACGCTGGCTTTTCGTTTTGACGGTGCTACTTCCGACGATGCGCTCAAACTCAAATTGTTGGATATGGTGCTCACCAATGGCAAAGCGGGTTTGGTGGATTTGAACATCAACCAAAAACAGCGTTTGCTCAACGCCGGCACCTCGCCCATTGATATGGCCGACTATCAAGCACTCTATATGTCGGGCACGCCCAAGCAAGGCCAGACCTTGGATGAGGCAAAGGCGATATTGTTGGAGCAAATTGATTTGTTGAAAAAAGGCGAGTTTGAAGAATGGCTGATACCTGCTGTGATTACCGATTTTAAATTGCAGCAAATCAGAGGTTTGGAAGACAACCGCGTACGCGCCGATGCCTTTGTGGATGCCTTTATCAACGGCGAATCGTGGGCGGATGCGGTAGCGGAAATTGACCAATTAGAAAAATTGACCAAAGCGGATATTGTAGCATTTGCCAACCAAAAATTGGGCAACAATTATGTGGTCATCTACAAAGAAATAGGCAACGACCCCAACGAAAAACACATCGACAAGCCCGCCATCACGCCTGTGAGCGTGAACAGAGATGCCGAAAGTGCTTTTGTTACCGCCATCAAAAACAGCGCGGCAAAGCCCATTGAGCCTGTGTTTGTGGATTATCAAAAAGAAATAAAATTTCTCACTGCAAAATCAGAAATTCCTGTTTGGTATCGCAAAAATGTCGAAAATAAATTGTTTGAATTGAACTATTTGTTTGAAATGGGCAGCGACAATGACAAAGAATTGGCGCTGGCAGTGAGTTATTTGCCCTATTTAGGCACCCACCAATACACCGCCGAGCAATTGAAGCAAGAATTTTACAAGTTGGGCTGCAACTTTTCGGTATCAAGCGGCGCAGAGCGCGTGTATGTGAGCCTCAACGGCTTAGCCGAAAATATGTTGCCTGCCTTGCAACTCTTTGAACACCTATTGGGCAACGCCGTAGTGAATGTTGATGCGTACAAAAATTTAGCCGCAGATATTCTCAAAGGGCGCGAAAATACTAAGTTGAATCACAATGCCAATTTTTCGCGTTTGCAAAATTATGCACGATTTGGCAGCCCATCTTCGGCAACAAATTTGTTGAGTGCCAAAGCATTAAATTCAATTGACGCGCAGGTTTTGGTGGACAAAATAAAAGCCTTGAACACTTACCAACACAAGGTTTTGTACTACGGCACACTATCTGCCGAACAAATACTTGCCACGCTCAACGCCGAGCACAATGTGCCCGCAAAATTGCAGGAAGTGCCCGCTGCCATTGTATTTACCGAGCAGCCCACCGACCAAAATCAGGTGTATTTTGCGCACTACAAAACTCCGCAAACCTATATGACAATGCTTGCCAAATTGGGCGGTTACGACAAAAATCAAGTGCCCATCATCACCATGTACAACGAGTATTTTGGCGGCGGAATGAGTTCTATTGTGTTTCAAGAGATGCGCGAGGCACGTGCTTTGGCCTACACCGCGCGGGCAACCTACGACCGCCCTTCGCGCCTCGACCGCTCGTGCTATATGCAAGCCTTCATTGGCACGCAAACCGACAAATTGAAAGATGCCGCGGCAGCCTTCAAAGACATTTTGACCGATATGCCGCAATCCGAAAAAGCGTTTGACATTGCCAAAGAGGGCATCATTGCCAACTTGCGCACACAGCGCATCACCAAATCAGGTGTGCTATGGGCATATTTGAGCGCGCAACGTTTGAACGTGGACTACGATTTGCGCAAAGACGTGTTTGCGCAAGTCCCCAATTTCACACTCGCCGACGTGGTAAAATTTCAAGAAGAAAACGTAAAAAACCTCACCTACACCTATTGCATTTTGAGCGACGAAAAAACAGTGGATATGAAGGCTGTGAATGCGCTGGGCAAGGTGAAAAAAGTGGCGCAAGCGGAGATGTTTGGGTACTAAAAAAGTTGAAAGTACATATAAACGATTGATTCGGGCTAAATAGCACCATTAAGGACGAAATCCTCCGCCGCCGGGCGGAGCGCCAAAGGGCATTCCGCGAGGACCTTCTTCGGCGGGACGCTCTTGCGGTTTTCCAAAACTGCGAAGGGTGTAGGTGAACGTGAGCGAAAAATAACGCGACAATACATTGGTAAACGCATCCTCAATGTAGTTCTCGGTTACAGAGCGGCTATAATTGTTGGTGGAATTAAAAATATCGTACACCATCAACTTTATTTCGGCTTGATTTTTCCAAAACTTTTTTCCAAAACCGGCATCCATCTTTATAAATTGCTCGTTGTAGGCATCCGACAAGCCGCGATATTGGTCGTAATTGGCAGCGGTATAAAACGTAAATCCTTTCCAAAAAATCCAATTGAGACGTGCGTTGGCACTGTGTTGAAAATAGGTATTGTTTTGTCCTTGTTGCAAAGTGTTGATAACGTTGCGATAGGTGGCATTGTAGCCCACATTAAAATCCAGCCTATCGCTAATGTTGCTTCCCAATGTCAGTCCCAAATTCAACGACATATCGTTGGCATAGTTAATATCGCCATTCACAATTTGCCCTCCTCTAAATTCGCCGTTCACCAGACCCGGCTGCCGCGAATAGGAAGCCGAAGTGCTAAGGTTGAGATTACTTTTGAGCAACGCCACCGGAATGCCAAAATTGACCACCGCCCTTGTATTAAAGTAACCATTCATATTCACCGGCTGGCTAAATTGCGCACCCTCACGCAGCCAAACAGTATCGGCGCGGTTGTTGCTCAAAATGGTGTCGCGGCGAATGGTGGCTGTTGAATTGGTAATGTAATTGTTGGTAACGCTGCCAAAAAGCATAGCAAAAAAAGTAGCGCCTTTGTCCACCGTAGTCTGGTTGTAGTTGAGCGACAGCATTTGGTTGCGGGTCTCGCTCAAATGGGGATTACCGGTGCTGATGAGCAGCGAATTGTTGTTGTTGATAACGTCCTGCAACTGTGTCATAGAGGGCGCATTGGTGTAGGTGCGGTAGAACAATCGCAGGGTTTGCTGTTTTGTAAACTTGTATTCTAAGCGAGCATTGGGCAGCAGCGAGGTAAAAGTGCGTGAGGTGTTGGCGGCATGCGGCATAGTTCGCGTGCCGTCCAATTCTGCCGACTGATAATTCAAACCCACGCTGGCATTGGCTTTGTCGGTGCGATAGCGATAACTCAGCCCTGCGCGGTGGGTAAAATAATTGTTGCTATAAATGCTGGAATAGAGGGAATCCAATTGATTATTTTTGAGCAAATTGTAAGTTTCTTTGTTGCTTTCGCCAAACGAATAATTGAAGTTGTACTCAATTTGCAACAGACTTTTTTCGCCAATAGGCTCGGTGTAATTGACGTTGGAGCGCAGGCTCCAATCGTTGGTGGGATTGTTGGACAACTGCAAAACATCATCTTGCACGGAGTCGCGCCGCGTCTTGTTATCCTTGTTAGTCTCTACATTTTCATCACTAAACGAACCGCGCACTCGAGCCGAAAAAGAGCGTCCTTTTTTGGCAAATTGATGACGCAACAACAAGCCGCTTTGCAGCCGCAAATTGTAGGAGTCGCTATGGCTTTGATTGTCGGCACTGTTGCGTTCCTGTGCGTCATAGAGCATTTGGCTGGTGCTGCTATTGTCTCTGTCGCCTGCCGAAAAATTGACTGTGGGGTCAAACAACAGCGAAGTTTTTTCGGTAAATTTGTGGTCTAATCGCAAATTGAGGCGATGGTTTTGCGTAACGGCATCGTTGTTGGAGAGCGAGTTGTATTGCTGTGCAATAGAATCGGTGCGCAGGTAGTTGCGAGCGATTTTTCGGTCGGTTGTTTTGTCGGAATAATTCAAAAAATAACTGGCTGTAACCTCTGTTTTTTTGCCCCAAGTGTCGCTGTAATTGATGCCCAACATGTGGGTGGTGGCAACGCCTGCCGTGCTGCCAAAAAACATCCCCCCGCCGCCGCGCCCCGACCCGCTGCTGCTTGCCAATGCCGACATTTCTTCCATCGCAAAATTCTGCTGGTTCACGTTGTTGCTCATTCCTATGATAGAAATGCGCTGTTTGGGCGTAAAAAAATTGACGTTGCCGCCTGCCGAATAACGCAATTCGTTTTGCTGGTCGTCGTAGCCTCCGCTTCCATAGACGCGCCCAAATTGCCCCACGCGGCGGTCGCGTTTGGTAACAATGTTGATGGCTTGCACGCCTTCGCCATCGTCAAATCCGGTGAGTTGCGCTTGGTCGCTCAGGCGATTAAAAACTTCTATTTTGTCAATCACTTCGGCGGGCAGGTTGCGGATAGCAATGGTGGGGTCGTCGCCAAAAAAGGGTTTGCCGTCCACCAACACCTTTTTTACTTCCTCGCCCTGCGTTTTCACAGTGCCGTTTTCGACCGTTATACCGGGCAATTTTTTGAGCAGGTCTTCGGTGGTAGCATCTTGTGCCACCTTGTAGGCATCGGCGTTGAACTCAGTGGTGTCGCCGCGTTGCGTGGCACGCACTCCGGTGGCCTGCACTTGCACTGCCTCGATGTCGATAGCCTCGCGCTGCATACGAATGCTGCCCATATCCGTCCCCGCCTCAGCAATAGCAATGGTTTGGCGAAGGTGCCGATAGCCCAAGTAGGTAATTTTGAGAATATAATTTTGCGGCGGCACATTGGCAAACTCAAATGCACCCGCCGCATTGGTAGTGGTGGCGTACGTTTTGAGCGTGTCGGCAGACAGTGATAATTGCACCACAGCACCCACCAAAGTTTCCCGCGAGGAGGGGTCTATAACACTACCTTTGAAGGCAGCAGACTTTGCTATTACAGTGCTGAGTATCAATAAAATACAAACCGACAGAAGCGACTTCCATCTACCAACAAGAAGTGGAATAATATTCATAACAAGGCAAATGAGTGATAAACAAAAACGGACAAAGGTAACAAAAATTCAATTTTGTTTCTTTTTTAAGACAAAATAATGTCAAACTATTTTAGGATATGACAGTTATTATCTGATTGGCAAATTGACCAATTGCCCCCACTGAAAAATCAGGTATCTACCGCGAAACAATTCGTTGCTACCGTCCAAAATAGTGAGGTTGGCGGTGCTGGGGATGCGGTATTTGAAGGCTAAATTATTAGGCAGCAGGGGGATATTGGTTTCGCTCTCGGCTTGCAACTGCAAGGTAATGGGATGCCCCGCTGCTGCGCCAATGCCCTTTTCTGCCGAAAACGAAAAGAGCGGATAGGAGACTGTATCCTTTGCCGGCACTATATCGTAGAAATAGGTGGTTTGGCTTTTTTGGGTTTTGCCCACAAAAAGTTCAAGGTATTGTTGCTCCAATATCTTGAGTTCGGCAAGGGCAACTTTGAGGGCATCATTGCTGGCAAATACCGATTCTATTTCGGCGGTAATGAGTTCAAACTTGCGCTTGCGCAAGTTTGCCAAAAACTTGGCTGCGTCCAACGATTGCGTTTCCTTATCCTTGTGGATAATTTCGCTGCGCACGGCTACCACCTCTGCCATTTCTGCTTCAATGGTTTCGTCGGCAGTTTCTGCCGATGCGGCTACTTTTGACTTTTTGCTACTCCGCACTTCTGCTGTAAAATCCACGCCTACATTGGTAAATTCGGGCATATTCCATTCGTCCTCTTCCATTGTAAAAGTAGGAGTTTTGCGGTTTCCACGAGGCAACAAAAAGATAAGTCCATCTTTGCTCATTTTCAAAAACGGGATGTAGGCGGCGTTTGAAGAGGGTTGCACCACATAAATTTGTGCAGGGTCGGTTTCGCGCATTGCCCGCACCGACAACGATTCCAGCGAGTAGTAGGTGGCACTTCGGGTGGATACTTTGGGAATGCCCAAATGTTTGCCGGCATATTCGGCATAGAGACCTCGCGTAAATTGCGTGCGCTCCACCACCACTTTGACCCGCAAAACGGTGCGCGGCAACGAATACACAAACGCCGCCGAGTCGATATGCTGCACAGTAGCAAGTGCTTGCACCATAGCCGCAGGTGCGGCAGCGGATGGGCTGTTTTTATCATTTTTTTTGGCACTCGCAGCAAGGCTTGCCAATACAGCACTTGCAAAAATAATAAACCGAAAGTAAGTCATAATGTATAAAAAATTGTGAACTACAAAGGTAGTAAAAAATTTAAGATTTAAAATCTTCGGGGTTGAAAGTTTTCATTATCCATTGTCCATTGTGAATTGTCAATTATTTTTGTACCTTTGTATTTATTTTAAAAAAAAATGATAGAAATAATTCCTGCTATTGATATTATTGGAGGCAAGTGTGTGCGCCTGTCGCAGGGCGATTATGCGCAAGCCAAAGTGTATGATGCCAACCCCTTGGAAGTTGCCAAACGCTTTGAGGACAAAGGCTACAAGCGTTTGCACGTGGTCGATTTGGAGGGTGCAAAATCGCAGCACATTGTCAATCAAAAAGTGCTGAGCGAGATTGCTGCTCACACGCATTTGATAGTGGATTTTGGCGGCGGACTCAAAAGCGACGAAGACGTGCGAATTGCCTTTGATTGCGGCGCAGCAATGATTACAGGGGGCAGCATTGCAGTAAAAAATCCTGCCGTTTTTGAGCAATGGATTAGCATTTATGGCGGACAAAAAATTATTTTGGGTGCCGATGTGCGCAATGAAAAAATTGCGGTAAACGGCTGGCAGGAAAGCACGCAGGAAGACATCCTGCCCTTTATTGCCCGCTACCTGAGCAAGGGCATCACGCAAGTGATTTGCACCGATGTGAGCAAAGACGGGATGTTGCAGGGAACCAATGTGGACCTGTACCAAAAAATTTTGGCACAATTTCCATCGCTGCACCTCATTGCCAGCGGCGGCGTGAGCAGTCGGCGCGACATCGACAGTTTGCAGGCAGCAGGCTTGCCGGCAGTGATTGTAGGAAAAGCATTTTACGAAAATTTAATTTAAATTTATCTTTACCTTTGCAAGTAATTTTTTAAAATTTTATGTTATGGCAGGCAACCTTACTTTTTCGATGATTAAACCTGATGCTACGGCAAAAGGTTATACCGGAAAAATTTTAGACCGCTTTATTGGTGCGGGTTTTGGCATCAGGGCGATGAAGTGGACGCGAATGAACCGCGACGAAGCCGAGCGTTTTTACGGCGTGCACAAAGGCAAACCGTTTTTTGACGACTTGGTGGCGTTTATGACTTCGGGCAACATTGTGGCAATAGTTTTGCAAAAAGACAATGCCGTAGCCGATTACAGGCAGTTGATAGGGGCTACTTTTGACCCTGCCCAAGGGACGGTGCGGCATCAATTTGCCGAGAGCACGCAATGCAACGCCGTGCACGGCTCCGACAGCGACGAAAACGCCCTCATCGAATGCAGTTTCTTTTTTGCACAAAAAGATTTTTTGTCGTAATCCCTTTGTAACACACGATTATCAGCCTGTTATTTTTTTTTTGAATTATGAACGAATCGCTAATTCTTCAATTGGTTCAACTGTTTTCGTTGATTGTTACCAAAGCGCGTGTGCCTGTTGAAACGGCAGAGCAAGCGTTTGTGCAATTTATGGAACGGCACGATTTGAGCGAAGAACAATGCGCGCCCTACCTCAAAAAATTTAGCGAACAAACACGCCGACTTACCTCCGACACGCAACATCTCATCAACATTGATGTGGATGCAAGCGTGATTTTTATCGAAAAATTGGTAGAGGTGGCAGGCAAAGCCAACCACGAATTTGAACAGCAACAAAAGATGTGGTTGGTGCTGCAATTCCTCGAATTTTTGGGCGAATTGAATGTAACCGACCCAACGGCAGTGGATTTTGTGCGCCATTTTTCGAGGATGCTGCGCATTAGCGAGGCTGAATTTGAAGATTGCAGCCGCTTTATTTTGGGCACCGAAACAGAATTGCCCCACAATCACCACCTACTTTTGGTAGCCAATCACAATCCCTACCACGATGAAACATCTTTGCAAAGCGGCTCTACGCCTCGCTTTTTGCTCAACGAAAAAATCAAAGGCAAGGTCTATGTGCTCTATGTAGAGAGCAACAATATGATGCTGATTCGCTATTTTGGCGAGCGGGCATTGTTTTTTAACGGACGCAATTTGCGCGTTGGGCAGGTCTATATTTTTGGCGTGGGCGGCGTTATTCGCAACCCGCACATTGACCCCATTTACTACAACAAAGTGCTGGGGCAGTTTACGCAAAGCGACGAAATCTCGCCCATATCCTACGTTGCCAACAATGTGAGTTACAAATTTGCAGGCAGCAAAAATGGAATACATCCCTTTTCGTTTCACGCCGTCTCGGGCGAATTGATAGCCATAATGGGCGGTAGCGGCGTTGGCAAATCAACGCTGCTCAACCTTTTGAGCGGACAACTGTCCTTGCGCACAGGACAAATTTGCATCAACGGACACGACATTCACGCCGAAAAAACGCGCGTAGAAAGTGTAATTGGCTACGTGCCGCAAGACGATTTGTTGATAGAAGAATTGACGGTGTATGAAAACCTGTGTTACAATGCCCGTCTGTGTTTCAAAGACTATACGCTGCCACAAATTGACGAGGTGGTGAACAAGACTATTGAGCAATTTGATTTGGTGGAAGCCGCCCATTTTAAGGTGGGCAGTCCGCTCAATAAATTCATCAGCGGCGGGCAACGCAAGCGCCTCAATATGGCTATGGAATTGATTCGCCATCCTGCTATTTTGTTTGTGGACGAGCCTACTTCGGGCTTATCGTCCATCGACTCCGAAAAGGTGTTGCACCTGCTCAAAAGGCAATCGATGCAAGGCAAAATTGTCATCATCAACATCCACCAACCCTCCTCCGATTTGTTCAAATTGTTTACCCGCCTGCTCCTGCTTGACCACGGCGGACACGTGATTTTTCAAGGCAATCCGATGGATGCCATTGTTTATTTCAAAGGAGTATCTCACTCTTTGCATCCCGAAGAAAGCGAATGCATCACTTGCGGCAATGTGAATACAGAACTCATTTTGCGCATCGTTGAAGCGCGCACTGTGAACGAATACGGCAAACTCACCCGCAAGCGCAAACATAGTGCCGGCGACTGGTACAGGCGGTATATGCAAAAAATAAATCCCAAAATTTGGAATGCTATTCCGCCCAAAACGCCTTTGCCCCAAAGCAATTTCAAAATTCCTAACCACGGCAAACAACTGCTCATTTTTTTCTTGCGCAACCTCAAAGCCAAACTCGCCAACCGACAATATCTTTTTATTACCCTTGTGGAAGCGCCTTTGCTGGCACTCATTTTGGGCTACTTTACCAAATTTGTGGCGGGCACCGCTGCCGACCCCAATCAGTATGTTTTTGCCGAAAATAGCAACATCCCATCCTACCTGTTCATTTGCGTCATTGCGGTGCTGTTTTTTGGTTTGTCGGCAAGTGCGCAAGAAATTATCAAAGACCGCAAAGTGTTGCAGCGCGAGCGTTTGCTGCACCTCAGCCGCAATAGTTATCTGCTCTCCAAGGTCTTGTTTTTGTTGGCGGTATCGGCTGTGCAATCATTGCTGTTTGTGCTGGTGGGTAATTTTATTTTGGAAATTCAAGGGCTTACTTTGCCCTATTTTGCTATTCTGTTTTCGACCTCGGTGTGTGCCAACCTGATTGGGCTTAATCTCTCGTCGGCACTCAATTCGGAGGTGGCTATCTACATTTGCATTCCACTCATTTTGGTGCCGCAATTGCTGTTTAGCGGAGTGGTGGTGCAGTACGAAAAACTGAATCATCGCGGGGGTTCCGGCGACAAAGTTCCCATTGTTGCCGAGTGCACGCCTGCACGATGGGCATACGAAGCCCTTGCTGTTACTCAGTTCAAGAACAATCGCTACGAGCGGATATTTTTTGACTACGAGCAAACGCAAAGCCATTTATCTTACCTTGCCAACTTGTGGGTGCCGCAAATGAGCATCGCTTTGGC
>BNTQ01000091.1 GCA_025996715.1 Bacteroidia bacterium
TTTTTCAACACATCCACTTGCTCTACGTCGCCCATAATCGCTTCGTCCAACGCGCGTTTCCACAGCATTTTTCCTAAATCATCGTAGAGATAGATATTTTTTTTGGCATCTTGTACCAATAATTCATAGGTGTTGGTGCGATGATTTTTGAGCCTCCACGGTCGAGTTAATAAAACAGCCTCCATTTTGTCAAAATCGGTTTTGAGTGCACGCGGCGAGCGGCTGCCGGTGCTCGATGCAGCGTTTTGTAAAGTGTAAAAAGCGTTGCAGTAGGCTTCATTGTTACTTGTAAACCGCAACTGCAAGCCCATAGATTGAGAGGCTGCAACAATAGAGGAAGCACGTATTTTTTTTTCGGTAATCGGTTTTAGCACATTCAAATAAGCGGCATCGCTCCTTTTGGGATTGAGGTAAATAAAGACATTGCTCTCGATAGAAGTATAATTACTCAAATTGACACTCTGCGACAATGTGCGTTTGAGCAACGATGACAATGCAAATTCTTTGAGTGCATGCTTTGAAGAAGAAAACACAAAATAATCGCCCAATGCAACAAAATACTTGTCGTCGCAGGCTGCAAATAAATTGCCCAACAGTGTTGCGGTGAGGCTGCGCACAGGGTTATCGTAAACATCAATGGGATTACCATTGGTCATTAACTCTTTGTGTTTAAATTTTCCTTCGCTTTGCCCTGCTCGCCGTGCCAAAAAAGATATGCAATTATTCATCTTCTCTCTGGCTGTTTTTATTCTCGACGATTTGATGAGTATAAACCATTGGTCGGCGGCGGGCACACCTGCAATGGGAACGTGTGCCACAGCCACTTCTTCGGGATATAGGTCGGCAAAAAATTGTGGCGGCTCCACATTGATTTGTGTTTGCAACTTAGCAATTTTATTGATATAAGATGGATTTTTTGGAGGTAAATTATTGTAATAATTTGTATAGTCTCGCAGCAAATTTTTGGCATTGCTCACGGCAAACGAATATACTCCGTCTGTCATATTGGGCAAGACGTCAAAGGCTGTTAATACTTGCGGTTTTTGCCCCTGCAAAACATAAAAATAAGAGTCTTTGCTGTGGTTGGCAAACAAAAATCCGTTGAGCAAAATGTTATTGGAATTGAGCGAAATATCGAGCACCAAAAACTCGCCAAACTTAGCAATGGTGGGGATATTGCGAGAATAGGGCGATTGAAAAAAGAGCGACAAAAACTTGGGCAATTGCGCGTGTTGCACATACAAATTGAGGTCTTCGTTGGCATTGGCAGTGGCAGCGGCGGCGTTAAAATTGGGCACATCAGTGAGCGATGATGCTACGCGGGCATTGCGGATGGCCATTTCTACCAACACCCGCGAACTACTGAGCACCAACACCCGCCGCACAACGGCAGCGTGAAACACATCTGCTTCTTTTTGCTTAAAAGTAATAATTTTTTCGTCCTCATATTCCAATTCTACCGAAGTGTAGCCGCTGCGAAAAAGCAATGCCGACAATTGTTTGACGTCGCTGCTGTACAAATTGTTGGGCAAATTGGCAGCAAAAACATACTTGATTTCGTTGCCCGAAGTATGCCCCGAAACCCACCACGATTGTTTTACAAAGTCTGCCACCATGGGGCTTTCTTGCGACAAAGTATCGGCTACCCATTGCAGTTGCTGCACGAGATTGGCGGTGCTTTTGTCTCTACAAAACAATGCAAAAAGTTCGCCATCGCTGCTAAGTTTTGCGCTCAACTTGCTGAGTTTATTGATGCGCAGAGCAAACACAGCGTCCGAGGGAATGGCTCGGATGGCATCCATACTGTTTTCTTTTTCCTGATTGCGAATGTAAAAAAAGAACCATACAACCATTCCCGCAACCACAATTCCAAGTGCAGTCAAAGCCGCTCTGGTGGTAAGAAATTGTACAATTTTTTGACCCTTTGGGGCAAAAAGTTGTACAATTTTTTGACCAAGTGCGATAAAAAATTGTATTTTTTTTTGAAACACTGCGTTTAGTTAATGTCTTTATTGGTCAAAATATCCGGTTGATTCACAAATTCTACAAAGTCTTCTTCGTAAGGAAATCCTTTGTAGGGCACATAAAAATGGTCGCGTCTATGGAGTTCAAATGTGTTGCGCCAAAACAGCACCCAACTCAGTTTGTACTCGTGAATGATAGGGTACAACACCTCGCTAAAATAAACGCTGTCGGGCAAACCCTCGTAGCCTGTTTCGCTAATGGCAGGTATTTTGCCTGTTGCGGCGGCGTATTCGGTAACTATTTGTGCCCCAATGTTCATATATTTTGCATAGTGCTCGTTGTCGCCGCGGGCATAGCAGTCAAAGGCTACAATGTCCACATAGTCATCGCCCGGGTAGCGTTCAAAGTACTGCTCTTTGTTTTCGGTAACGTCGGGAGAGTAGGCGTAGAGCAGGTTGTGGACGTTTTTGGTGTCGCGCAAATACGCTACCGTCATCGTCCAAAGTTGTTTGTATTCATCGGGCGTGCACTGCTTGCTGCCCCACCAAAACCAACCGCCGGAATGCTCGTGGTACAAACGGAAAATCACAGCGATGTAGTTTCCATCGGCATCTTTGAGGTCAAGAAAAAAATCGGCAAGGCGGTCGAGCCACGTAAGGTATTGGCTGTGATGCACGCCGCCCGGCAGCACCGAGCGCACCACCGTGTCCTGTGCGCAATCCCAGGCTGTGCCTCCGGTTGCGATGTTGTTGCCGTGCCAACTATAGGTCAAAATTCCGCCGCGGGCATGGGTTTGTTTGGCATACAATTTCATGTTGTCAAAGTAAATAGAATCGAGGTTGCGGTCGTTGCCGATTTCGATGTCCCCCAATTCGTAACCGTTCATGGCAGGATAGTCGCCCACCACATCGTTGACATCGCTGCGCTGCGGCTCGTTGTACCAATTGTGCCCGTAGGCGTAGTCGTCCTGATGCCCCAGCATAATTCCCTTGTCCAACAAGGTAAATAGGCGTTGATACAAGGCTACCGTTTGCGGGCTAGCGTTTTTGTCGATGGGCAAGTGCGCGGCAGGCTTTTGTGTGCAAGCCACACAGCCCGCCAATACGCCTGCAAGTAATGCAATTTTTTTCATAATAATAAAAATTTAAGGTTAAAAAAAATAATTGAGATTTGACAAATTAAAAATTTTCTATCAACTCCAAACACATACGGCTATTGTGATAGGGACATTTCCAAAGCCCCGCCTTGTCGTCGTTGCGGTTGATGCTGCCATTGGGATAGCAACTCCAATGCCACTCGCCGTTGTCCCAGTCCACAAGATGGTTGGCAATGTACTGCAAGGCTTGCACAGCCTTGTTTTGATAGGCTTTGTTGCCCGACGTTTTGTGAGCGTAATTAAAACCCACCACCGTTTCTGCCTGCACCCACCAATGGCGGTCGCGGTCGGTGTGTGTGCCCAAAGTCTCGTAAATCATACTGCCATCGGGCTGCAAGCCTTCGGCGGCGGCATCGGCAATTTTGAGCGACAGGGGTTTTACCGCCGCCAGCACATCGCTGCGTCCCAGCACCTCTGCGGCTTCCAGCAATAGCCACGATGCCTCAATATCGTGCCCGTATGAAAGTCCATCGGATTTGGACACCCAATTTTCGTCAAAAAACAAACCCAAATGCCCCGATGGGGTCAAAATTTTGTTGGCAAACACGTGGATTAACTGCTGTTGCGCCTCTTTCAAATCGGGGCTATCCCAAATGCGGCAAAGGTTGGTGTAGGGTTCCAAAATATGCAGATGCGTGTTCATTGTCTTTTTTTCGTTCTCATCTTTTTCGCTGAGCCGCATATCTGCAATCTCCTGCCACTCGCGGGTGTAGGCTTCCAAGTAGCCGTCTGTTTTTTTATCTCGTTGATTTTGGATAAGATAAAAAAACTTTTTTGCCCATTCCAAGGCTTCCGTTTTTTGGGTAGCACGATAAAATTCCGAAAATCCATACAAGGCAAATCCTTGCGCATACATTTGTTTTTTGTCGTTCACGGGAATGCCCTTGTAGTCTAATTCCCAGTAAACCCCACCGTATTTTTTGTCCGCAAAATATTCTACGATGTAGTCAAATGCTCGCTGCGCCGCAGCAAGATATTGCGGGTCTTTGAGCAAACGATAAGCCGCCGAGAATGTCCACAAAATGCGTGCATTGAGCACTGCGCCTTTGTTGGCAGTGGGGTGCAGATGGTCGTTGCCGTCTATTTGCCCATAAAATCCGCCGTTTTCGTTGTCTGTCATTTTGTTTATCCAAAACGGCAGGATATTTTTTGTCAAAATTTCGCGAGCCGCAGCCGCTTGGTTTTCAGCAGTAATGTTCATAGTTTCAAGTTTCAAAGTTTCAAAGTTTCAAAGTTTCAAATGCTATGTTTTTAGTATTTTACAAAATCTTCATTATATACCTGAAATATAGCCTGTGCCTCGCGTAGAGCAAGGCTGTCAGTAGCCATTCCACCCACCACACTATGCGCAGTGTTGTCGTAAGTGATGGCAAGGCTGTCGGTTATGAATGTAAAACCATCGCTAAAAATGTGCATTGCAAAGGCGGGCGCAATGGGATCCAAAATGTTGCGCGAAAAGAGGTAATGCGCGGTGGGCATTGACAATTGGCGCAGCAGTGTTGCGGCGAGGTCGTGTTGCGATGCAATTTTATTCACTCGTTTTGCTGTGCCGCCCAATGCGCCGCCAAGCCACAACATCGGTATCCGTATGGTGGCGGTATCGTAGCGAGCCGTTGGCGGCATTACCTTTCCGTGGTCGGCAACCAACACCACAAGGGTACTATCCCACCAAGTTTTTTGTTTGCATTGCGCAACAAAATCGCCCAAACAGCGGTCGGCATAGACCATTGCGTTGCGCATAGCATCGTCGGCAGTGCCTTTGATGACGGGGGTCATAGGAACTTCGTAAGGCTCGTGATTGCTCAATGTGAGCACGGCTGCAAAAAATGGTTTGCGCATAGTATCCAACTCGGCAAAGGTGCGTGCATACAAAAACTCGTCGTGCGCGCCCCACTTGCTGCTCTGCTGTTTGCTTGCAAAATCGGCAACAGAAGTGTAGCGGTTAAACCCAGTCTCCAACACGTAACTGCGCATATTCACAAAACTAATATCGCCGCCATAAAAAAACGCGGTGTTGTAATTTTGTTGGGCAAAATCGCGCGACAAGGCGGGTAGTTTGCGCATTTTTTTATCCACACGCATCACCGAATTGGTAGTCTGCGAGGGGTATCCGCTCAATGCAGCCAGCACGCCGCGCTCGGTGCGATGACCGCTGGCATAAACGTGTGGGAACAAAATGCCCTCACCGGCAAGGCTGTCAAAGCAAGGCGACAAGCCGCTTTCGCCGCCTGCGCACGCTATCAAATTGGCACCCGCGCTCTCCAAAATAATGATGAGCACATTACACGGTTGATGGATGATGAATTGCGGATGATGAATAGAACTGTCGGCAAGGCTCGAAAAATAAGGCTGTGCAAGACGATGCGCTTCGTCCTCGGTCATAAATTTGTAGGATTTTGAGCGGTCTTGGTGGGTGAGTGCATACATCAAATTCCAAGGCATATTGAGCGTTGCCTGATTGACGAGCGAATTTTTGCTAAAAAATACCATTCCGTGATTCATAGGTGCCGTTCCAAAACTCCCGCGAATAGGGATAATGCAGAGGGCGGCGATGAACAAAAACGAAAGGATGTGCCGCCAAGCCAATCTTTTTTGTGGAAAAACTGCCATCACTTTTTTTGCGAAAAGCCTTGTCCACAGCCACGTCCAAACAATCACAGCAGCCAACAATAGTAGCGTGTGAATAGCCGAAAGCGAGCCCAGCAATATCTCTTTGGGATGTGTCAAATACTGCAATGGCGTGGTGTCCAACCGACATCCCCAATGCCCAAAAAGCACAACATCTATCACCGTCAAAATGGATATGATGATGAGCAAAGGGTAAGCAATAAATGCCGTTAAACCTTTGGCAACCTGCGATGTGAATGGTGCTACAAGCGCAATAAACACAGCGATAAGCAAAAGCGAGTAGCCTGTAAAGGACGCATCCATGTGTGCTCCGTGCACAAAACTCCACGCTATATCACGCCCCATAGATGCCGATAGGCTGTGAATTTGAAAGAGCAAAAACAACACTCTTGCCGCCCAAAAATACAGCATCCAAAAGAGAATATAGTAGCCGTAGAATTTTAGATATTGACGCATAAATAATTCATAATTTACAATTCATAATGAATAGCCATTTCGCAATTTGAAACTTGAAACTTGAAACCTGAAACTTGAAACTCTTCAAATTAAAACATTCCCTGTTACCTCCTTCGGTATCTCAACGCCCATCAGCGTTAGCACGGTGGGCGCTACGTCTGCCAGCACGCCGTTGTTGACGTGCTTAACGTCATTGTCCACCACAATAATCGGCACAGGATTGAGCGAATGCGCTGTGTTGGGCGTTCCGTCTGGGTTTTCGGCATTGTCGGCGTTGCCGTGGTCGGCAATGATGATGACAGAGTAGCCGTTTTTTTGCGCCACAGGAATAATTTCTTTCACGCAATGGTCAATGGTAGTAACCGCTTTGGCAATGGCGGCGTACACTCCCGTGTGCCCCACCATATCGCCGTTGGCAAAATTGAGGGCAACGAAATCAAATTTCTGTTTGTTCAATTCGCCAATGATTGCATCCTTCACTTCAATGGCACTCATCTCAGGTTTTAAGTCATAAGTAGCCACTTTGGGCGATGGTATCAAGATGCGCTCCTCGCCGTCAAACGGTGCTTCGCGACCACCCGAAAAGAAAAATGTAACGTGAGCGTACTTCTCGGTTTCGGCAATGCGCAACTGCTTTTTACCCGCTTTGGACAAAATTTCGCCCAGCGTATTTTGCACATTTTCTTTGTCAAAAAGTATGTGCAAACCCTTGAATTTATCGTCGTAGGGCGTCATACAGCAATAGTAGAGCGGCAAGGTGTGCATTCCTGCATCGGGCATATTTTCTTGCGTGAGCACAATGCTCAACTCTTTGGCGCGGTCGTTGCGGTAGTTAAAAAATATAACCGTATCGCCCGCCTCGATATTGCCGCAAGCCTTGCAAACAATGGGTTTGATGAACTCATCGGTAACCCCCTCATCGTACGATTTTTGCACGGCGGCGGCTGCGCTATCGGTTTTGTTGCCAACGTTTTGCGTCAGCATATCATAAGCCTCCTTGACGCGCTCCCAGCGTTTGTCCCTGTCCATAGCGTAGTAACGACCGATGATGGTGGCGATTTCGCCGCAGGAGGTTTGCAAATGTTGTTGCAGTTGTTCCACAAAACCCTTGCCGCTGCGGGGGTCGGTGTCGCGCCCGTCCATAAAGCAATGCACAAAAGTGCGCCCCTGCAAGCCGTATTCCTTAGCAATATCGCAGAGTTTGAACAGATGCTCCAACGAACTGTGCACGCCGCCATCGGACACCAAGCCCATAAAATGGATTTTTTTGCCCGATTTGTGGGCATTTTCAAACGCGGCAACCACCTCTTTGTTTTGCAGGATGCTGTTATCGCGGCAGGCGCGGTTGATTTTCACCAAGTCCTGATACACGATGCGCCCCGCGCCAATGTTGAGATGCCCCACTTCGGAGTTGCCCATTTGTCCATCGGGCAAGCCAACGTTTTCGCCGCTGGTGAGCAGTTCGGCTGTGGGGTACTTGGCACGCAAAGCGTCCAAAGCAGGTGTGCCGGTGGTGTAAATAGCATCGCTGTGGTTGTGCTTACCGTTGCCCCAACCATCCAAAATCATTAAAAAAACTTTCTTCATAATTTGTTGATAATCAATAATTTACAATAGATAAAAATACATTACAAGTTGCACAAAAATTGCATAGTGTCCACGTAATCCGCATAATCACTCAGTTGTGGACGTTGCGCTTTTCCAAATTCAACAAAAAATCGCTCAAAATTCTTTACATAATTCGCGCTGACCAAGCACTGCAAATCGGTAGAGCATTGTTGCAATTGATTGTTGAGGTCTGCTTCATTTTCATATTCATCAAAAAACACCTGTGCCGGCAAGGGATACGCATCTTCACTTTTTTTCAACACAATGCCGTCAAAATCTATAAACTCCTCTTTGTGAGCCGTCATCAGGGCTTTGGCATATCGGTAGCAATCTTCAAAATTTTTGTTGGTCTGATAATGCGCAACAAAAATCTCTTTTAAGCCTGCAAAATCGTAGTTTTTGGGCACTAATAATTTATTCACACTGCGGCATCCCATTCCAAAATAACTCAGCACATCGTTTGCCAAGCCTTGCAATTGCTCACTATTTTCGCCACCCGTTAAAACAGCAACGCTGCTTTTGCTCTGTCTAAAAATATGCGGCAAATGATTGTAGTGCGTTTCAAAAAAAGACGACGAATCATCGCTACCTGTTGCTATTACTGCATCCACCAAAGATGATTCAATAGCATCTACAAAAACCACCTTGTCCCTCAATGTGTAGTCAATTTTTACCAATTGTTGGTAAAGCATTGGCAACAAATACGCGTCTTTTGACGACAATTTTACCACCGCTTTGTGTCCGCTGCAAAGCACGCACACAAAGTCGTGAAAGCCCACCAATGGCAGGTTTCCTGCCATAACGATACCCACACTTTTGGCAATTTTTGCAGGTACAAGATACGCCGCAAGCCACGCCTCCAATGCGCTGGGATGCAGCATTTCTGCGGCAATTGCTCCCATTGCCTGCCTACAATTTTTGTCTGTAAACCACTCGTTGCCCGCCACGCTTTGCGCTATGGCTTCGCCAAATTCTCGCTTCAAACCTTGTGTCAGCCCCAATCCTACAAGATACCCCCGAATTAAAAACCCGAGTTGCGAAAAAGCATAAAGATGTGTGGCTACGGCTGGCATTCGCATACAAAAAATAAACTTTCAAAGGTAGCAAATTCTTTTTAGAAAGTAAAAAATAATAAACTGAATGATTGTAATTCATTGTAATACAACAATTTGAATTTTCTAAAATTATACTTTTGCAATTCTGTTTTTTTATTTATCTTTGTGCAATTTAATTCTTACTGTGCCGCTTAGCGACCTGTGAATTTGCAAGTTTTCTATCCTCGTAGGACAGAAACCATCAAAAAATATTATGTCCGAACACCAAAACATAGAATACAAGTCTATTTGGAAAGATGAATATCTGAAATGGATATGCGGCTTTGCCAACGCGCAAGGCGGTAGAATTTTCATTGGTAAAGACGATGACGGCACGGTGATTGGCATACAAAATGCAAAAAAATTATTGAAAGATTTGCCTAATAAAATCACTACGATTTTAGGTATTGTAGCCGATGTAAATCTGCACGAAACTGCAGACGGCAATTTTATTGAAATTGTTGTAGAGCCACAGCCCAATCCTGTGAATTACAAAGGTGAATATCATTATCGCTCAGGCAGCACCAAACAAGAATTGAAAGGTGTGGCGTTGGATAAATTTTTGTTGCAAAAATACGGAAGAAAATGGGATAGTGCCATAATGCCCAATATACCGATTGCTGATTTAAAGCAAGAAACTTTTGATTTTTTCAAACAGAAAGGTATTGAAAGCAATCGTCTTGATGAAAAAAGCAGCAAGGATACCCCCGAACAGATGCTCGAAAATCTTAATTTGTTAGAAAATGGCTGCTTGAAACGAGCCGCATTGATGTTGTTTCATCCCCATCCCGAAAAATTTGCCACAGGTGCATATATCAAAATCGGCTTTTTTCGCACCGACAGCGATTTACAGTTTCAGGACGATATTCACGGCAACCTTTTTGAGCAGATAGAGCGCACAATGGAACTGTTGCTTACAAAATACACCAAAGCGTTAATCAGTTATCGCGGACTTTCTCGTATCGAAACTTATGAATATCCCAAAGATGCCTTGCGCGAAGCCCTGCTCAACGCCGTTGCACACAAGGAATATACGGGTGGTGCGCCCATTCAAATCAGGGTTTATAGCGATAAACTTATGATTTGGAACGAGGGGCAACTTCCTGCCAATTGGACAATTAAAAATCTTTTGCAAAATCATTCTTCCCGCCCAAATAATCCCGACATTGCCAACGCATTTTTTCGCAGCGGCTATGTAGAAGCGTGGGGACGCGGTATTTCCAAAATTGAGGAACAATGCGCAGCAGCAGGATTGCCCGCACCAACTTTTACAAACGATGGCTCAGATTTTTGGATTACATTCCGCAAAGATATTTTTAATAAAGAAGATTTGGAAAATAAAGGTTTGAATGAAAGGCAAATTGATGCGTTAATATCTTATAAAGAAAAAGGCGAAATAACAACTTCGGATTATATGAAAAAATACAATATCTCAGAACGAACAGCAAGATATGATATTACTGAGTTTGTAGAAAAAAAGTTGCTTATAAAGTCAGGAGATAACAAGTCGACAAAATATACATTTTTAAATATTGCCGATAAAAAAATAATATAAATATTTGATATACAATTATTTGTATAAATACAAGCAAAGCGATTGCCGATAAATTGCCGATAAATTGCCGATATTGCCGATAAGAAAATTGTGATACAATAATCACGCAATAACTACGCAAAAAAAAACTTTAAATAATCTCAAATATGAAAAAAACTTTTTTAAACATTGCTATTATGGCAACAATGAGTGTTGGGTGCACGCAACAAAACCCTCTGTTAGTAAAGGAATTTGACACGCCGCACGGTGCTATTCCTTTTGATAAAATAAAGTTGGAGCACTATGTGCCTGCTTTTGATGCTGCTATTGCAGAAGGCAAAGCGGAGGTGGCTGCTATCGCGAATAACACCGCCCAGCCTACGTTTGAGAACACCGTGATGGCGTTGGAAATGAGCGGCAGGTTGTTGCAGCGCACAGCCGGCATATTTTTTAACCTCAACGAAGCCGAGACTACACCTGCGATGCAGGCTTTGGCACAAGAAATTATGCCAAAAATTACGGCTTACGAAGATGACATCACGCTCAACGAACTGCTTTTTGCGCGCATCAAACAAGTGTATGAAACCTCCGATAGGGCTGCAATGACAACGGAAGACAAAATGTTGCTGCAAAAAACGTACAAGCATTTTGTGCGCAAGGGTGCCAATTTGAACGAAGAGGAAAAAGAAAAATACCGCTTGTATTCTCAGCTTTTGGCAAGGTATGCACTTGCGTTCAAAGAAAATGCGCTTGCCGAAACCAATGCCTTCACG